>JBOGZI010000077.1:0-4480 GCA_050697275.1 Solirubrobacterales bacterium
GAACCCGCGACCTTCGGGTTATGAGCTTCCGGACGCAGGGCGTGTTGGGTCTGATTCGCTCGCAAACTGAGCGAAGTTCTTGCTGTGAGTTGCTCTGAGTGGCTCTCAAAATGGAACCTCAAACGGAACCTCTTCTTGTCATCGCCGTATGACCGGACGGCGACCCATGGGCATATTGAGCGATACCGGAAGCGTCGCTTACTACCGACTCGTCGGAGAGCAGCTACCGGCTGCTGAACCTACTCGGAATCGGCCATTGGACGCGCTCGGCGAGCTGGTCCGTCGTCGAACCCCCAGTATGCGATCCGCCCGGCCACGCGACCTGGGCGACCTCGACCACTACCACGCCCTCGCGGACGAACCGCTGCTACCAGACCCGGCTACGGCGCGTAGCCCCCGTCCATCCACTGCTTGAGCAGCTGGACCTTGTCTTCTGACCAGGGCTGCTCACCGCTGCCGCTTGGGGGCATGGTCCCGTTGGATACCTGGTCGTAGACATCGGCCGCGTTATCGGGCTGGCTCATGTACGCGTAATCGTCGAGTGGAACCTCGAGTCGGCTCATGTGCTCTATGTCCACGCTCGTGAACAGCGGGATAATGTCGGTCTTGAAGCTGATGGCCATGGGCGATACCTCCTCTACGTTGTCCTGCGACACCGCCCGCCCAGTATCTCGCTTAGCGGATCTGATCCGGCCCTTCATCGCCGAGCCCGCCCACGCTCAGACGGCGCCTCTTTGATGCGCGCCGCCGGTATCAGCGAGTTCGGCGGCGCTGTCGGGCGGATCGACCTCCCAGATCCGCGCCCGCTCGCGGACGACGAGGTCCTGATCGAAATCCGGGCCGCGGGCGTCGGCAACTGGGAGGAGTTGGTCCGGACGGGCGAGTGGGACGTCGGCGGCGCCCCTCCGATGGCGCTCGGGGTCGAGGCCGCAGGGACCATCACGGCGATCGGAGATTCGGTCGAGGACTGGGATCCCGGCGATGAGGTGCTTGGTCACCCCCTCCCGCTGCGGGGTCAGGGAGCCTGGGCGCCCTTGCTGATCGCCTCGGCGACGGTGCTCGCGCGAAAGCCTGCCGCCCTCTCGTGGGAGGCCGCTGCGGCGTTCCCGGTTCCGGCCCTGACCGCCACGCAGGTGATCGACGGAGCCTTGGCGGTGCGCCCTGACGACCTGGTCCTCGTCAGCGGTGGGAGCGGGGTGACCGGCACGCTGCTCGTTGGACTGGCCGCGGCGCGCGGCGCCGAGGTGATCGCGACCGCAGGACCGGCCAGCCATGAGCGCCTGCGCCGGCTGGGAGCGGCTCACGTGCTCGACTATCACGACCCCGACTGGCCGGAGCAGGCGCGCGCGATTGGCGGCGGCATGGGCGTGACCGCCGTCGCGAACGCCGCCCCCAACGGCTCAGCCGGCGCGATCGGCACCGTGCGCGACGGCGGGCACCTTGCGACGATCACCGGGGACCCACCGGACGAGCAGCGGGGCATCGAGATCTCGTCGGTGATCGTGCAGCCCGACGGCCGCGGGCTCGGTGAGCTCGCCGAGCTGTTCGCGGCCGGGAAGCTCGAGGTCTCGGTCGCGGCGACGTTCCCGCTCGAGGACGCCGCCGCGGCATTGGCGGCGGCAACCGGAGGCGGCGCCGGCGGAGCGGTCGTGCTTCGCCCCTGACAGGGACACAAGGACTGAGTTGCGACCCCTACGTCCTCCAGCGCGGCTATCGCCGCGTCGCCCCCGTTCAGCGCGATCACCGAGCCCGCCGGGTGGGTAGCCACCCGCAGAGGCAGTTGGGCCTTGAAGCTCAAGGTGCCGTCGCCCCGTTCCGAGAGTCAGTCGACCTCCGCGGACGGCGACTCGTGGTCTGCCCTTTGTTAGCTTTGTGGGGACATCTGGCATCGATACGCAATCCTGCAAAGGAGACAGCCGATGCCAGTCAAGGAACCGGTTCTTACTGGCCCCAAGGGTGGACGCATAGTCAGCTACGGCGCCGGCTCGAGCGCCGAGTTGAAGATCGAGGGCGAGCAATCAGGCGGAGAGTGGGCGGTCGTCGAGTGGGAGGTCCATGCCGGAGACGAGCCGCCGATCCACACCCATACACGGGAGAACGAGACTCCTTACCTCCTGGAGGGATCGATCACGGCATTCGTCGGCGACCAGCGCATCGATGTCGAGGCCGGCTCGTACGCGGCCCTGCCGCAAAACCTCCCGCACGGCCTCACCGTCAAGGACGACTTGGCGCGGATCCTGCTCATCTTCGAGCCGGCAGGTTTCGAGTACTTCCTCGTCCCGCGCGATGAGAGCGATTCGGACCCGGCCAAGTTCGGCCTCGAAATCGTCGGGCCGGCCCCGGAGTAGGATCTTCCGGCCGGCGCGCGGCCCCTCCGACCCATGGGCCGGAGGGGCCACTGCGTCGACTTAAGCTCAAGGCGAAGTGCGCCTGCGTTTGGAGCCCACTCTCAGCCCAGCCCCGGCTTCGCCCCCTCGGCTAGCTTTAGCCGCGTCCACACGTTCATGTTCACGACGACGCCAATGATCTCGAGGATCAGCTCGGCGTCGAAGTGCTTCGCGAGCCCGTCGTGGAAGCGCTGGAAGGCCTGGTCGGCATCCGTATCGGGAGCTCGGGTAAGCGCCTCGGTGTAGCGGAGGGCGGCCTGCTCTGCCTCGGAGTGCAGGTCGGTCTCCCACCACGCAGTCAGCGTGTCGATCTTCGCGCGCGGGATCCCAGCTTCGCGGGCGGCCTCGTAGTGGAGGTTGAGGCAGTAGCTGCAGTTGTTGAGTTGTGAAACCCGCAGACGCAGGAGCTGAGCGAGGCCGCGGTCGATGCTCAGTTCCGCTGTGTACCCGAACGCGTCCGCGCCCATACGCGCCAGGCCGATCAGGGACTGGTTCTGCGTCGCGTCGGCGCGGTGGTTGGTGATCTCGACCTCGTCGCTCATTTCGTCTTCCCTTCGATTGTCATCGCTCCCCCTGATCCCGCTTCCCCGGCAGTGCCCCCAAACGCTCCGTGGCAATCTGCTCGCGGAAGCCCGCGTCCTCGTCCTTGACCGCGCGAGCCCCGGCCAGAACATCGTCGACCTGAGCGTCAGGGATCACCACTGCCCCGCTCGACCTAGTCAGCCCGACTCCCGGGCGAGTTCGAGTGCACACCAGCACGATACGCGCGGGAACCCCTGCACGACGGGTATGGCCAGGAGATGCCGTGGAGCACATCCCGGATGAAGCCCTCCTTCGGGCAGCTGCCGTCGCCCAACCGAACGGATAGCTTGCCCCCTCGTGGCTCTCGGCTACGACGGCAACCTCTACGTTCTCGCGTTCGACCATCGCGGATCCTTCATCAAGCGGTTTGGGATCGAAGGCGACCCGACGGCCGAGGACACGGAGCGTCTCGCTGAGGGCAAGCACCTGATCTTCGAGGGCCTCGAGGCGGCGCTTGCGCGTGGCGCCGACCCAGCCGTGACCGGCGGGCTCGTGGACCAGCAGTTCGGTGGCCCGACGCGCGTGCCCGAGGACATCAAGGCGGCCGGCATCAAGCTTGCGATGCCGGTCGAGAAGAGCGGCCAGAAGGAGTTCGACTTCGAGTACGGCGACGACTTCGGCGCTCACATCGAGCGCTACGACCCGGACTTCTCGAAAGTGCTCGTTCGCTACAACCCCGACGGCGACCAGGAGATGAACCAGCGCCAGGCCGAGCGCCTGCGACGGCTCTCCGACTGGCTCCGGGAGCGGGATCGCAAGTTCCTCTTCGAGCTGCTGGTGCCGGCCGAGGAATCCCAGCTAGCGGCGGTCGACGGCGATCCCGATCGCTACGACACCGAGCTCCGCCCCGACCTAATGGTCGGGGCGGTCACCGAGCTCCAGGATGCCGGTGTTGAGCCCGACATCTGGAAGATCGAGGGCCTCGACGAGCGCGCCAACTGCGAGCGGATCGCGGCCCAGGCGCGCACCGGCGGGCGCGACGGCGTCGTCTGCGTGGTCCTCGGCCGCGGTGCCGACGACGACAGGGTCGATCACTGGCTGCGGCAGGGCGCTCCCGTCGAAGGATATGTCGGCTTCGCGATCGGCCGCTCGATCTGGGGCGATCCGCTTGAGGGCTGGATCCAGGGCAGCCTGTCCAAGGAGGGCGCCGCCTCGAAGGTGGCCGACAATTACCTCCGCTTCGTAGAGGTGTACACAGCCGCCGCGGTCGCGCCCTAATTGGCCGGCAGACCGTGACCTAGCGCGCGGACCCTTGGAGGCCAAAGGGCGCGGAATTGGCCGAGGTCACACCCTCGCCTTGCTGGCCTGTGCCCTAGGACGAAAGCGTCGGATTTTCCAGGGCTTTCAGAAACACCAAGGGCCCTCTTTCGAGGGCCCTTGGCTAGTAGCGGGGGCGGGATTCGAACCCGCGACCTTCGGGTTATGAGCCCGACGAGCTACCAGACTGCTCCACCCCGCGTCGGTCCTCCGAGTTTACCGCGCCGGCGGCCGATGCGAGGGTGCTCCGATCA
>JBOGZI010000078.1:0-9904 GCA_050697275.1 Solirubrobacterales bacterium
GGCGAGCCCGTAGAGGTTGCCGATCGCCCGGGCGCGGCGGTCCTCGGGAAAGGCGTTGGAGACCACCGCGATGCAAAGCGGGAAGAGGATCGCGGCGCCCATCCCCTGGATCAGCCGGGCGCCGATCAGGAAGCCGGCCGAGGGCGCCAGGCCCCCGACCAGCGAGGAGACGCCGAACAGCGCGGTGCCGGCGATCAGCATCC
Organism: Solirubrobacterales bacterium; assembly: GCA_050697275.1. GTDB lineage: Bacteria > Actinomycetota > Thermoleophilia > Solirubrobacterales > 70-9 > JBOGZI01. The sequence goes on from JBOGZI010000078.1 coordinate 204, forward strand.
GGCGCCGCCCGAAGAGGTCGCCGAGCCGCCCGCCCGGGATCAGGAAGGAGCCGAGCGCCAGCATGTAGCCGCTGATCGCCCACTGCATGTTCGTGGTCGAGACGTCGAGGTCCTCGGCCATCCGGGGGATCGAGAGGTTGAGTGCGAAGAAGTCGAGGTTGGTGGCGAACATCGCCACCGAGGCGGCGGCGAGCACCATCCCCAGCGGCGGCTTCCCCGGGGCGGCGGGCGCCGCCGCTCGCCGCAGCCCGTGAGCGGTCTGGCGGGGATGGAGGAGCACGCCTAGCCGCGCCTCCGCACGTGGGAGGGACCGACGGCGTCCGGCGCCGGGCAGCCGAGCAGCGCCAGCGCCAGCTTCAGCTCCTCGGCGAGGATGCCGAGCGCTCGCCGGGCGCCGGTCTCGCCGTCGACTGCGAGCCCCCAGAGCGCCGGGCGGCCGACCAGCACCGCGTCGGCGCCGAGCGCCAGGGCCACGGCGACGTCGGTGCCGCGCCTCACGCCGCCGTCCATCAGCAGCGCGATCCGGCCGTCCACCGCCTCGGCGACCTCCGGCAGCGCCTCGATCGTGGCGGGCGCGTTGTCCAGCTGGCGGCCGCCGTGATTGGAGACGACCACCCCGGCCGCCCCGTGCTCGACCGCGAGCGCGGCGTCCTCCCCGCAGACGATGCCCTTGATCAGCACCGGCAGCTCGGACGCCGACGACAGCGACTCGAGGTCGTCCCAGGTGATCGAGGGATCGACCAGCTCGAAGACCTCCGCGGTGCTGAGGCTGCGCTGCCCGACCGCCGCCTCGATCGCCGGCGCCCGGATCTCCGCCGGGACCTCGAACCCGGCGCGCAGGTCCCGCTCGCGGCGACCCGCGAACGGGGCGTCCACCGTCAGCAGCAGCGCCTCGTAGCCCGCCTCGGCCGCCTCGTCGAGCAGCGCCCGGGTGACCTCGCGGTCCCGGAAGAGATAGACCTGCATCCAGCGAGGGCCGCCCGGCGCCGCGGCGGCCACCTCCGCCGGCGGGGTGCTGGTCAGGCTGGAGAGGCACATCACGGCGCCGGCCTCGGCGGCGGCCCGCGCCATCGCCTCCTCCCCGTCGGGGTGGGCGAGCCGCTGGAAGGCGATGGGCGCGACCAGGACCGGCATCGACATCTCGGTCTCCAGCACTCTGCAGCGGGTGGAGACCTCGGAGACGTCGACCAGGACCCGGGGCCGCAGCTCCCAGCGCTCGAACGCCTCGGCGTTCCGCGCCAGGGTGCGCTCGTCGCCGGCGCCCCCCGCGAAGTAGCCGTGCGCCCCGGGCTCCAGCGCCTCGGCGGCGAGGCGCTCGAAGTCGGCGATGTTGACGGGCTCGGCCATCCGGCGACCGCGGGCAGTATCGCTGCGGGCGGGGCGGGACCGTCGCTACGCTAGGCCGGCACGCGCCCGTAGCTCAGTTGGATAGAGCGTCGGTCTACGAAACCGAAGGTCACAGGTTCGAATCCTGTCGGGCGCGCTTCGCCAGTTCCACTCTGTGCCGCGATTGCTGGTCAGTGTCGCCCGCAAGACAGACTGAACGGCGGACGGTTGCGGACCTGATCCAGCGGGTATGAATGGTTGGCGGCAGGACCGAGGAGAAGGAGAGGAGCGGCGATGAGACGATCGACGGGAACCTTCGCGGTGGGGGCTCTGGCCTTGCTGACAGCGGCAGTCGGGATCGCGAGCGCATCGCATGGGGGCGGTGCAGGACCGCATGACTTCGCGGTCGGCGCGGCGAAGAACACATTTGCAACCGGCACCCCGAACCACCTGATGGTCTCGGCGCAGGGCGCCGGGCCCGCCGCCACCGGCCACGTGCGCGCCAAAGGGGATCTGGGCGGCGAGTTCACGCTCGAGGGTGAGGTGACCTGCCTCCGCGTCGAGGGCAACCGGGCAGCGATCAAGTACCGGTTCAAGCACGCGACCGGATCGGCCGCGCCCCTCGAGGGCGGGGGCGTACAGGTCTTCGTCGAGGACAACGGCGATCCGAGCGGTGGCCAGGCGGTCGACCGCAACACCTTCGATCCCCCGCAGCCGGCCGGCGTCTTCGACCTGAATGCCACCCAGTGCGACGATCCGACAGCGCGCCCCGACTACGACCCGGTCGACTCCGGCGACTACACGGTGCACGACGCGGGCTGATACGGCGAGAGCTGCTGAGCGTCGGCGTTCTCCGGTAGGCCGAGGGGCCTAGCGGTTCTTCTTCCCCTTCTTCTTCTTCTTCTTCTTCTTCTTCACCTTGCAGCGCTTCTTCGCTTCCCCTCAGCCCGCCTGGAAGGCGTCGTAACCGGGCTTGACGTTTCCGTCCGCGTCGAGCAGGCCCTGCGAGTTGCTCCGGGTGTCGACCGGGTGAACCCAGCCGAGGGTGTAGATCCGGTCCCAGCGGCGGGCGATCCGGAAGGCCGCCTTGATCCACCTCTTTCCCTCCCGCGGCTTCAGCGAGAAGAGCAGGTCCTTGTCCTTGAAGCCGATCGGTACGCCCCACTCGGAGAGGAACAGCGGCAGGTCCTGGTCAGGGAAGACGCGGTCCAGCCTGCGGGCGAGGCGGTGGAGGTCCCCGAAGCCGACGGCGCCCTTGCGGGAGGGCCTCTTGCTGAACCTCGGCTTGCGGAAGGTGAACGGGTTGTGCCCGTACATGTCCATCCGCGGCCGGCTTCCGTCCGGGAGCCGCAGGTAGCGAAGCCACTGGTAGGTGTAGATCGCGCCGGGCCCCGCGGCGGTGTAGGTGTTGCCGCCGATCACCAGGTTCGCCGGGTCGAGGTCCTTGAGGGCGGCGTAAGCCGTGTCGAGCAGCTGCGCGTAGATGCGCGGCGCCCGCGCCTGGCGCTTGGTGAGGCGCGTCTTCGCGGTGCGCCGAGCCGGCTTGAGCGGCTTGAAGTTCGGCCTGCGGTTGGGCTCGCCCCAGATCATCCAGAGGCGGACGCTCGGGTACTTCTTGGCGATCGCGGTGGCGAAGTCGGCGAAGTCGGAGGGCTGGTGCGGAGTCCAGCTCCAGTGCCGCCCGCCGTTCGCCCACCTCGGCGAGCCGATGATCTGGATCATCACCTTGATCCCGTGCTTCTCCGCCTCAGTGACCGCGTAGTCGAGATACGACGGCCAGCTGTAGGCGGGGTCGTCCGGGTTCCTCGGCTCGGCCGGCCGGCCCTGGAAGGCGATCTGGTTCCAGTGCGCCTGCGTCTGGTAGATGCCGGCCCCGAGGTCGTGATAGGTCGGGAACATCGAGCGCCCCTCGTGCTTGATCGGCCCCCAGACCGACTTCTTCTGCGTCCGCGCGGAGCCCTCGGGCTGTCCGGTCACGTGGCTCGCGGGGGCCGGCGCCGCGATCGCCGCGGAGAGGGCGATCCCCGACGCGACCAGAGCGACGGCGAGCGGACGCAATCGGCCTGCGGCGCCGACGCGTCGCCGCCCGATGTCGCTGCCGCTTTCCCTGCCCGCTTGTCCCACCATGACTGCGCCTCCGAAACACCTGCTCCGTCCGCGAGTTTCGGCTTGCCGCCCGGGTGAGCGCAGGCCCCGTCCGCTCGGTTACGACCGGGCGTTCGAGGGGCCCGGCTGGAATTCGCGCAGGGCTCGTTCGCACTGGCCCCTCGAGCCGATCACGGCGCGCCGCCGAGCCGGGACGTCGACGAAGACGACGTTGCCGTAGCGCTGGAGCTTGTCCGTGCCGCGCTCGCTGAGGTTCATCACCCGGTAGAAGGGGGTCGCGAGGAACTCGATCGCCAGGCCCTTGGGCGAGCAGCGCAGGCGCGCCCCCTCGAACACCGGGTAGGTGTGGATCCCCTTCTCGGTCCCCGTCACCAGCTGCGCCGCCGGCCAGAGGTCGTAGGTCTGGTTGAAGACCGGCACACCGGCCCGGACCTGGGCGGGATGCCCGAAGGTCAGCACCACCGAATTGGCCGGCGGTGAGGCCCGCTCGACCGCCGCGAGCACCTCGTCCTCGAGCTCGCCCGCCTTGGCGAAGTCGCTCTGCTGGCGAAGGTCCTGCACCCAGTAGCCGACCGCGATCGCGACGGCCCCCGCGACCGCGACCTCATAGCCGCGCCCGGAGACCAGGCTCCCCGCCGCCCGCAGCACCGCCCAGACGAGGACGGCCGCAGGGAAGACGGCGACCACGTTGACCCGGTCCTCGATCCCCTGGAAGGTGGGCGTGTAGAACGCCTGGGGGAGATAGACCGCCCAGCAGAGGCCGAGCGCAGCGAGCGCCACCCCCGCAACGGCCACCCAGCGCGCGCCGGGTCGCGATGCGATCCCGCCCTCGGCATCGCCGCGACGCAAGAGGGCGAGCACGAGGACGGTCGCCGCGACGCCGAGCACGACCAGCATCAGCGGGGTGGGAAAGCGCGCCGGCAGCTCGACCGGCAGCAGCGAGCCGGCGATCAGGTCCGCTCCCTCGCGCAGCAGCTTCGGCACGTGACCGATCTGCTCGGAGAGCGGGAACTTGTCCTTCTTCGTGTTCTCGAGCGAGTAGATCGCCGCGGCCCCGACCACGGCGACGTCCATCAGTGCCCGCGGCCGGGCCCGGCGCCAGCCGTGGAGCCAGATGTAGGCTGGCCAGAGCATCGCCGCCACCGCGGTGGTGGTCTCGTAGAGGAGGACACTGGCGGCGTAGCAGGCGGCCGCCACCAGGTGGATCAGGAGCCCCTTGCGCCCCCCGGTCCGCAGCCCCCACATGGCCACCAGGAACCCCGCGAATAGAGCGAGGATCGCGAGGTTGTTGAGGCTCCCGGTCGGCCAGAACCTGACGCCCGTGGCCCAGGGGAAGAGCAGCGCCAGCAGCGCGATCGGCACCGCGTCGCGCGGCTCGAAGCGCAGCTCGCGCAGGACGCGGTAGAAGACCGCGATCGTCGCCGCCACCAGCACCGCGGCGACGACGTGATGCCAGGCCGGGTCGGTGCCGAGCACCTGGTAGGCGCCGGGGAGGACAAAGGCGAGCAGCGGCTTGCTGCCGAGCACCTCGAACTGGTCGGAGACCGCCCCGGAGTACCCCGCCGTCGCCCAGTCCCACTGGATCGCCCAGTCATCCGAGTAGAAGTTGCCGTCGGCGATCTGCAGGACGACGGGTACGAGCCAGGCCGTGATCGCGGCGCCGATTCCCACTGAGGCGGCGATCCGCAGCAGCTTCGCTTTTTCCGCAGCTTGCACGAGGCGCGCCAGATTAGCCCCGGGGGCGCCCGGCGGTAACGGCGTTGGCCGCGGGAGGATTACCTAGACTGCCCGCCGTGTCTGAACGGACTCAGCACCGCCGCCGCAGGGCCCTGCCGAGATCGACCGACGAGATCCGCACGATCGTGGACCAGCCGACCGAGCCGATCGTGATCAGGCAGACCCGGCCGCGAGCGGCCAATCCCGAACCCGGGGCGACCGAGCACCGACCGATAGCGATGCCGATAGCGAAATCGAGGCAATCCGGCGGCAAGGGCCCGCCCAGCCGCCGCAGGCGGACCCGGCGTGGGCGGCGCGGCGACGGCGGCCGTTTCAGGGCAGCGAGTCGACCCGTGAAGATCGCGCTGGCCCTGGCGGTGGCCGGCGTCGCCGCGGCCGGCGTCGGCATTGCCGCGGAGCGCTACCTCTGGGACTCGGGACTGACCGGTCCCGCCCCGCAGACTGAGAAGAAGACGATGTGGGGGCCGATCACCGGCCCCGACGGGCAGTCCCTGTTCCCGACCTATCGCGATCTCGGCGTCGGCATCTACGCGACGCAGATCCACTGGGACACGACCGCGCCGAAGCGCCGCCCCGAAAGCCCCAGGGACCCGAAGGACGCGGCCTACGTCTGGCCCTCGTACGTCGACTACGCCGTCAATCAGTCCCGGAAGCAGGGGATCGAGGTGATGATCCAGATCATCGGTGCGCCTCCCTGGGCGAATGGCGGGCGCGACTGGAAGTGGTCGCCCGACAACCCCCAAGACTTCGCCGACTTCGCCGTCGCGGCCGCCAGGCGCTACAAGAACGTGAACCTCTGGATGGTCTGGGGCGAGCCCACTCGCGGGCCCAACTTCCAGCCGCTCACCCCGGCCAGCCGCGACGTCGGGCCGCTCAAGAAGGCCGAGCGGGTGGCCCCGCGGCGGTACGCGCAGCTTCTCGACACCACCTACGCCGCACTCAAGGGGCTCGACCCCGCGAACCAGATCATCGGCGGCAACACCTACACCGCCGCCGGCGCGGGGGACATCAACACCTACCAGTGGATCGAGTACCTGAGGCTGCCGAACGGGGAGCGCCCCCGGATGGACATGTGGGGCCATAACCCGTACGGCTTCCAGAAGCCTGACGTGGACGATCCACCGTCTCCCAAGGGCGCCGTCGCCTTCAGGGATCTGGACGACCTCACGGATGCCCTGGATGAGGCCTTCCCCGAGCAGGAGCTGAAGCTCTTCCTGTCCGAGTGGGGGGTCCCGATCGGCTTCCACGACGAGGACCTCACCTACTCCCTGAACCGGGAGGAGGGGGAGGAGTGGATCCGAGCCGGATTCGAGATCGCCCGCGATTGGGACCGCATCTACACGCTCGGCTGGGTCCACCCCGTCGACACGCCGTACAGCTCGCAGGGTCTCCTCAACAAGAAGGGCAACCCGAAGCCGGGGTACGAGGTCTACAAGGAGAGCTGACCGCAACCCGGGCCGCACTCCCGTGTTCCACTGACTCATGCCTTCTCCCCCGAATGTCTACACTGCCGCGCTCGTGATTTGGCGGAAGCCACTTGGCAGGGCGACTGGACCTCGCGGCGGCGAGGCTCGGCTGCTGCCCGCGATCGTCGCCCTCGCGGCGGCGCTGTCGATCACGTTGGCCCTGCTGCCGGGCGGCGCGGCGCAGCCCGCGCAGGCGGAGGCCGTCGCCCAGACCCCGAAGAAGACCATGTGGGGGCCGGCCGTCTACGAGGGCCGCGACATGATGCCCACCTACCGCGACCTCGGCGTCGGCATCTACGCCACCACGGCGCACTGGGACCAGATCGCGCCGACCAAGCCCGTTAACCCCACGGATCCGAACGACCCCGCATACACCTGGCCGTCCTACATCACCGAAGCCATTCCCGCGGCGGCGGCCAACGGGATTCGGGTGCAGATCCTGATCCGGGGGACGCCGCCCTGGGCCAACGGCGGGCGCGCCGCCAACTACATCCCCACCCAGATCTCCGACTGGGCCGATTTCGTGACCGCGGTTGCCAAGAAGTACCCCACGGTGAACCTCTGGATGATCTGGGGCGAGCCGAATCGCGGAGGCCCAACCTTCGCGCCCTTCACCCGCGCGAAGCGCAACGTCGGCAAGCTCAGCAAGGCCGAGCAGGTCGCGCCGCGCAACTACGCGCAGCTCCTCGACACGGCGTACGGGGCGCTGAAGGCGATCAATCCCAACAACCTCGTGATCGGCGGCAACACCTACACCGCCGCGGGCCGCGACGACATCAACACCTACCAGTGGATCCGATACATGAAGCTCCCCAGCGGGCAGCGCCCCAGGATGGACCTCTACGGGCACAACCCCTACGGCTTCGACATCCCGAACCTGAAGGACCCCCCCTCGCCGAGGGGCACGGTCGCCTTCGCGGACCTGCGCCGCCTGGTCAAGGTGCTCGACAAGGCTTTCAAGGGCCAGCGGCTGAAGCTCTACCTCTCGGAGTGGGGCGTGCCGATCGGCTTCAAGGACAAGGACCTGCTCTACTCGCTCAAGCCCAAGGAGGGGAAGCGCTGGATCCGCGCGGGCCTCAAGATCGCGCGGAAATGGAAGCGCGTCTACACCCTCGGCTGGGTCCATCCGATCGACACCTCGTACGCCTCGCAGGGCCTGCTCAACAGGTCGCTCGGTAAGAAGCCGGGCTACAACATCTACAAGAAAGGCTGACCGGCTGAGATAGGTAGGGTCCGGCCATGCCCAGGCCGGCCCTTCAGGAACCCATCGCGACTGGGGTGGCGGACGAGGAGTTCCACCGCCGGGTGAAGAGGCTGCGCGAGCAGTACCTGGCGATCCCGCCCGGGGCACCGGTGAGGCTCGCGAAGCGCACCTCCAACCTCTTCCGCCGCCGGGCGGACACGGAGCGGCCGGGCCTCGACGTCTCCGCCTTCGACGGCGTCCTCTCGGTCGATCCGGGGGCGCGCACCGCCGAGGTGCAGGGGATGACCACCTATGAGCACCTGGTCGAGGCCACCCTCGCACACGGCCTGATGCCTCTGGTGGTTCCGCAGCTGCGCACGATCACCCTCGGCGGCGCGGTGACCGGGCTCGGGATCGAATCGGCCTCCTTCCGCAACGGGCTCCCGCACGAGTCGGTGCTCGAGCTGGAGCTGATCACCGGCGACGGCCGGATCGTGGTTGCCCGGCCCGAGGGTGAGCACGCCGAGCTCTTCCACGGCTTCCCCAACTCCTACGGCACGCTCGGCTACGCGCTTCGCCTGCGGATCGAGCTGGAACCGGTGCGCCCGTATGTCCGCCTGCGCCACCTGCCCTTCGCCGATCCCGGCGCCTACTTCGCCGCCGCCGCCGAGGTTGCCGAGACGCGCGCCTGGGACGGCGAGCCGGTCGACTTCATGGACGGCACCGTGTTCGCGGCCGGCGCCCACTTCCTCACCCTGGGCACCATGGTCGAGGAGGCATCCTCGACCTCGGACTACACCGGCCAGCAGATCTACTACCGCTCGATCCCGCGCCGCCGCGAGGACCACCTCACGATCCACGACTACCTCTGGCGCTGGGACACCGACTGGTTCTGGTGCTCGCGCTCCTTCGGGGTGCAGCGGCCCCGCATCCGGCGGCTCTGGCCGGACCGCTGGAAGCGCAGCGACGTCTACTGGAGGATCATCGCCTTCGAGCGGCGCCACCAGATCCTCGCCCGCCTCGACCGGCTCCGGGGGCGCCCGGGCCGCGAGGACGTGATCCAGGACGTCGAGGTGCCGGTGGAGCGGGCGGCGGAGTTCCTCGAGGCCTTCCACCGCGAGATCGGGATGACGCCGATCTGGATGTGCCCGCTCCGCCTGCGCCAGCGCGAGACTCCATGGACGCTCTACCGGCTCGATCCGGACGCCACCTACGTCAACTTCGGCTTCTGGGGCCAGGTCGAGCGCCGGCCCGGGGCGGGCGCGAACGACCGCAACCTGTTCATCGAGGAGCTGGTGGCCGGGCTGGGCGGGCACAAGTCGCTGTATTCGACCTCCTTCTACGAGCGGGAGGAGTTTCACCGCCTCTACGGCGGCGAGGCCTACGACGAGCTGAAGGCGGAGTACGATCCCGACCGCCGCCTGCTCGACCTGTACGAGAAATGCGTCGAGGGGAGCTGACGATGCGCTTGGCCGACATCTTCACGAGAGTCATGGACGAGCGGGCCCCGGTCGCCTTCCGCGCCTACGACGGCAGCAGCGCCGGCCCGGCCGACGCCGAGGCGGTGCTGGAGATCCGCCGGCCCGAGGCGGTCGCCTACATCGCCACCGCCCCCGGCGAGCTGGGCCTGGTTCGCGCCTACGTCACCGGCGCGCTGGAGCTGCACGGCGACGTCCACGCGGCGCTGCACGGGCTGCTCGACTATGCGCGGCCCGTGCCCTGGCGCGAGCGGCTCGGGATCCTGCGCGGCATCGGCCTTCGCTCGCTGCGCCGCCCGCCGATCCCGCCGGAGGAGCTTCCGCCGCGGCGGCGCGGCGGGGGACGGCACTCGAAGCGGCGCGACGCCGAGGTGATCTCCCACCACTACGACGTCTCCAACCGCT
>JBOGZI010000079.1:0-3322 GCA_050697275.1 Solirubrobacterales bacterium
AGAAGACTGCTGACGATTCTTGCTTCATTGTCGCTCGCTGTCGGGCTGGGCGCCTGTGGTGGAGACGACGACGGAGACGACGGTGGCGGCGACGGCGGAGGCGACTTCCGGGTCGCGTTCATCCTGCCCGGCGCTGTCACGGACCAGGGTTACAACGCCGACGGCGAACGTGCGGCGAACCAGATCCGTGACGAGCTCGGCGCCGAGGTCGAGGTCACGGAGTCGGTCCAAATCCCGAACCAGACGGACGTCTACCGGCAGTACGCAAACGACGGCTTCAACCTCGTGATCGGTTGGGGCGGCCAGTTCACGGACGGAGCGGTTACCGCGGCCGAGGAGTTCCCGGACACGCAGTTCCTCGTCGTCAACAGCAACGCTGAGAACGGCAGCAACCTGAGCTCGATGGACACGAACATCGAGCAGTGGCAGTTCTTCGCGGGCTACCTCGCAGCGAAGCTGTCGAATAGCGGCACCGTTGGCTACGTCGGTGGCCAGTGCTTCGAGGCCACCGCCGCGAACGTGAACGGCACCGAACAGGGCGCCAAGTACGCCGACCCGAAGGTCAAGTTCCTCGCGACGTTCACGGACGATTTCGAGGATCCGACCACGGCGCAGCAGACGGCTCAGTCGCTCATCGACCAGGGCGCCGATGTCCTCACGGGCAACCTCAACAACGCCTTCGCCGGCGTCTACGAGGCCGCGCGCGAGAATGGCAACCTGCCGGTGATCACGGAGTGGGTCGACAACAGCGACGCGGCACCCGAGGTGATCGCCTCGAGCGTGCTCAAGTCGCAGGCCCGGTTCGTGACCGAGCTCGCGAAGAAGGCGGAGAGCGGCGATCTCGGGGGCAAGTTCTACCTCTACCCCCTGCCCGAGGACTGGGGCGCCATCGTCAGCGACACCGAACTCCTGCCCGACGACCTGTATCAGGAGGCGCTGGATGTCCAGCAGCAGGTCGCGAGCGGTGAGATCGAGGTGAAGCGCGACGTGTCCTGCCCCAGCTAGGCGAAACGCGCTGACGGTCGCCTCTCGATGAACGCTGCGACGACCCCCGTGGTGGGCCTGGAAGGAATCACGAAGGCCTATCCGGGGGTCGTCGCCAATGACGAGATCACGATCGACCTCAGGCGTGGCGAGGTCCACGCGATCGTCGGCGAGAACGGGGCCGGCAAGTCGACTCTGATGGGGGTGCTCTACGGCCTCCACCGGGCTGACGCCGGCCGGATCGTCGTCGACGGCGAGGCCGTCGAGATGAGAAGTCCTCGCGAGGCGCTCGACCACGGCCTCGGCTTTGTTCAGCAGCATTTCTCCCTGATCCCCACACTCACCTCGGCCGAGAACCTCGTGCTCGCGCTGCGCGGCGGCGACGTGGAGATCGGCCTCGGCGATGGGAGCGGGCGGCTGCGTGAGCTCTGCGACAGCTACGGCCTCACCCTCGACCCGGACATCCCGGTCGAGAAGCTGTCGGTCGGCCAGCAGCAGCGCGCCGAGTTGCTGAAGGCGCTCGGCCGGGAGACGAGGGCGCTCGCGATGGACGAGCCGGATTCGTTGCTGACCGCGCAGGAGTGGGTCCAGCTCGCCTCAGTCCTGCGCCGACTCGTGGATGAGGGGCTCGGGATCTTCCTCGTCAGCCACAAGCTCTCCGCAGTGCTGGAGGTGGCCGACCGGGTCAGCGTCCTGCGCCGCGGGCGCCTTGTCGAGACAATCGCGGCGGCGGATGCCGACGAGCGCCGCCTCGCCGAGCTGATGGTCGGCGAGCTGCCGCGCAACGGCGGCCGCGGACGCAAGCGGAGCGCACCCGGCAAGTGCGTGCTCTCCGTCCGGGACCTGAGCGTGGAGTCCGACCGCGGCGTCACGGCGGTGCGCGGGGTGAGCTTCGAACTCGCCGCCGGAGAGGTGCTCGGTGTCGCGGGCGTCGAGGGGAACGGCCAAGTCGAGCTGACCGAGGTGCTCGCCGGCGCCCGCGATGCGAGTGGTGGCCGGGTTGAGCTCGCCGGCTCCGAGATCACGGGGCTCGGCGTCCGCGGGCGCCAGCGCGCCGGGGTTTCGCACGTCCCCGCGGACCGCCGCGACGGCGGCGTCGTCCCGGACCTCAGCGTCGCCGAGAACATCCTCCTCCCCGAGCTCGACGCGGCCCCCTACCGGAAGCGGGCCGGCATGCTCGACCCGGGACTGATCCGCTCCCGCGCGACCGAGCTGATCGAGCGCTTCGACGTCCGCGTCCCCGGCCCCGACGTCGCCGCGAGCTCGCTCTCGGGCGGCAACCAGCAGAAGGTCGTGCTCGCTCGGGAGATCTCGCGTGAGCCGACCCTCCTGATCTGCTGCTATCCGACGCGCGGGCTCGACGTCGCCTCGGCGCAGGCTGTTCGCCGCCAGGTCGAGGAGCTCCGCGACCGCGGCTGCGCCGTGATCTGGGTCTCACTCGAGCTCGACGAGCTGCTCGAGATGAGCGACCGGATCGCGGTCATGCACGACGGCGAGATCGCCGGCCAGGTCCCGGCCGGCGAAGCCGACGCCGAGCGGCTCGGCCTGATGATGACCGGGGGCGCTCGTGCCTGAGGCTGTGCTCACCCGGGTTCGCAGCGGCGCGATCGGCCTCGCGCTTCCGCTCGCCGCGGTGGTGCTCGCGTTCGCGACGACGGCGCTGCTGCTGCTCGCCATTGGCAGCGACCCCGTCGAGGCCTACAGCGAGATGGCCGACGCCGCGTTCGGGGATTCGTTCGCAGTCAGCAACACCCTGCTCAAGTCCCTGCCGCGGCTTCTCGCGGCTCTCGGGATCGCGCTCGCGCTCCGCGCCGGCCTGTGGAACATCGGCGCCGAGGGTCAGATCTACATCGGCGGGATCGCGGCGACCGCCGCATACCTCTGGCTGCCCGATGTCGGGCTCCTCATCACCCTCGTCGCGGTGCTCGCCGGCGCCGCCGGCGGCGCCCTGTGGGCGGCCGGCCCCGGGGTCCTCCGGGCGGCGCGCAACGTCAGCGAGGTGATCACGACGCTGATGCTCGTGTATGTCGCAATCCTGCTCGCGAACTACCTGATCCAGGGTCCGTGGTCGGTCTCGGGCGCCACCTTCCCGGCTTCCGATCCAGTCCCGTCGAGCGAGCGGCTGCCGATCATCTGGGACGGGACGCTCCTCAACGCCGGGGAGCTGATCGGGCTCCTCTGCGCCGGCTTGCTCTGGCTCGTCTTCGACCGGACCGCCCTCGGGGTCCGCCTCCGAGCCGTCGGCAGCTCACCACGCGGCGCGACCTTCGCCGGCGTCAACGTGAAGCGGACGATCGTGATCGCGATGGCGCTGAGCGGCGCCGCCGCCGGGCTCGCG
>JBOGZI010000080.1:0-18058 GCA_050697275.1 Solirubrobacterales bacterium
CGCCTTGGGCGCCCGTCCCGCCCTGCGGGCCGGGCTGGCGCGAGAGCTCAGCGACCTGCTGCCGGAGCTGGCTCAGCTGACTCTTCAGCTTCTTCAGCTGCTTGTTGACGCCGGCGCTCGCGCCCGACTTCGGCCCAGTAGTGGCGCCGCGGCCCGCGAGCGCGACCTGTGCGACGAGCGCAGCCAAGACGGCCGCGAGGACGACAACCGGAGCCTGTCTCAACCTCCCTTGGTGCATGCTGCCCATTCCTTGGTGCACGCTCATCCTTGGACGAGCCGTGGGGCTCCGTTGCGTGGACCTGCGCTCGACTCCGCGTTACCACCCCTCCCCGCGAAGATGCCCTCACCGTAAGCACCCCGCCGCCGCGGCGTCAAACGAATACTTGGGGACTTGGGGCCCCGTTGTCAGCGCGATGACAACCAATGAGCCGCAGGGCGCCTCGTCGGTTGTTTGACGAGTACTGCTCTCCATATAGGGCGGTGCCGAAGCGGCTCCGCGCGGCCGCTACTGCTTCGCGCGAAAAGCGAATGTCTGATCGAAAGGCGCTGCTTTCCATGCGAAGCAGTAGCCCCGGCGGGAGTCGAACCCGCGCTACGAGAATGAAAATCTCGCGTGCTAGCCGTTACACCACGGGGCCTCATTCGCATCATAGGCGGCACATTCTGCGCGCCATTCGTGCGCTTCCGGACCGTAGGTTGGCGCCAACCCAAGAAATCAAGGCGCTGACGATGACGAAGCCGATCGAAAAGGGGGTTGCACTGTCGCTGCGGGCCGAGCATGGAACACCGGTCAAGGTGCTCGCAGAACTACTCGACGTATCGCCGGCGAGCATCAGCGTCTGGGTCCGTGACATCGAGATCAGCCCCGAGCAGCGACAGCGAAACGAGTCACGGGCAGGCAAGGCTCGGGGTGAAAGCTGGCGCGAGCTGAACCGGGGTAAGCGCCGCCTCTATCAGGAGGAGGGCCGGCGCCGCGCCCGCGATGGCGATGCCATTCACCTCGCCGGCTGCATGCTGTACTGGGCGGAGGGGAGCAAGGGTCGGAACTCGGTCGTGCTCACCAACTCCGACCCGAACATGCTGCGCTTCTTTGCCGGCTTCCTGCGCGTGATGGGCGTGGCGGATGCGGACTTGTGCGTCAGGCTGAACGTCTATCTCGGCAACGGGTTATCGCTTAGGCGGATCGAGGATTACTGGCTCGAAGTCCTGGGGCTGGCCCGGTCCGCCCTCTGCAAACACTCGATAAACCACTTCCCCACGTCGAGCAGCGGAAGGAAGCGCACCCTCCCGTATGGCGTTTGCACGCTCAGGGTTCGTCGCAGTACCCGCTTGGTGCAGCACATCTACGGCGCGATTCAGGAGTACGGGGATTCGAGGAACCTCGCTGGCTTGACGGCGCCTATCAGCGCTGACTCAGCCCGCGAGCAGGCGCTCCAGCAGCGCCTTCTGGGCGTGGAGGCGGTTCTCGGCCTGGTCCCAGACGGCGGAGCGCTCGCCGTAGAGGACGCCCTCGGTGATCTCCTCGCCGGGGTGGGCGGGTAGGCAGTGCATCGCGATCGCCCGCTCGGAGGCGGCGGCGAGCAGCTTCTCGTTGAGCTGGTAGGGGGCGAGCTCTGAGCGGCGGCGCTCGGCCTCCGCCTCGTCGCCCATGCTCACCCAGACGTCGGTGTAGAGGGCATCGGCGCCCTCGGCCGCGGCCCTCGGGTCGTCGACCAGCTCCGCGACGCCCTCCTCGAGCCGGTAGCCCTCCGGGCTCGCCACCACCACCTCGACGCCGGCGATCCGGCCGAGGATGGCGAGGGAGCGGGCGACGTTGTTGCCGTCGCCGAGGTAAGCGAGCCGCAGCCCCTCGAGCGAGCCGAAGCGCTCCTTCAGCGTCAGCAGGTCGGCGAGGGCCTGGCAGGGATGGTGCAGCGGCGTCAAGGCGTTTAACACCGGCACCTCGGCCGCATCGGCCAGCTCGGCCACCGCCTCGTGCGAGCCGGAGCGGATCGCCATCGCCTGCACGTAGCGCGACAGCACCCGGCCGGTGTCGGCCAGCGACTCGCCCCGGGTCAGCTGCAGCTCCTCGCCCCGCAGCACCACCGGGGTCCCGCCCAGCTCGGCCACCCCGACCTCGAAGGAGACCCGGGTCCTGGTCGAGGGCTGCTCGAAGATCAGCGCCACCGAGCGGCCCGCCAGGACGCCGGCCCCATCTCCCCGCGCGCGGCCGGCCTTGAGCGCGGCGGCGCGGTCGAGCAGCGACTCGAGCTGGTCGCGATCGAGCTCCTCGCCGGTCAGGAAGTGCCCAGGCATCCGCCGATACTAGGACGCCGTCTGAGGAGCTACGGCAGACTTCCGCCCATCGCCGAGCCGCAGACGGAGATCCGCGCTCTCACCTGGAACCTGTTCCACGGTCGCGACTGGCCCCCCGAGCCGGAGCTCCAGGTACGAGCCCACAAGGGCAGCTGGAGGCGCGGACCGCGCCGCGGCCGCGACTACGAGCAGGTGAACTGGGACCTGTTCGACCGCTTCGCCGCGATGATCTGCGGCGAGCGCTGGGATGTCGCCCTCTTCCAGGAGTTCCCCCCGCGCTGGAAGCGCAGGCTCGCCCGCGCCTGCGAGGCGGAGGCGCACCGGGCGCTCAGCGGGCGAAACTGGCTGCAGCCGCTCACCTCTCTGATCGCGAGCTGGCGCCCCGACCTCCTCGGCGCCTGGGAGGGGGGATCGAACACGACGCTGGTCCGCCGGGCGGCGGGTCCGATCGCCGAGCGCAGAAGGGTGGTGCTGACCAGGTGCCCCGAGCTGAGGGTGATGGCGCTGACCCGGCTCGAGTCGGGGCTCTGCGTCGCCAACCTCCACGTCAGCACCAAGCCGTCCCGGGCCGAGGCGGAGCTGCTCTCGGCGGCCGAGCGAGCCTCGGAGTTCGCGGGAACGCGTCCGCTGATCTTCGGCGGCGACTTCAACGTGCGGCCTCGGGAGAGCGACGTCTTCGGCCGGCTCGAGCAGCGGTTCGCGCTGGCGCCACCCACCGCGCCGGAGCGGCTCAGCCACCTGCTGGTGCGCGGGCTCGAGGTCACCGAGCGTCCCGCCGCCTGGCTCCCGGAGGCGCGCGACGTGATCGACCCGGATACGGGGCTGCGGATCCGCCTCTCCGACCACAACCCGGTGTTTGCGGGCTTCGCGGGTGTGGGATAGTCACGCCTATGGCCGCCGCGCCCAAGGACGGATCCGGCAGCTCCCGCGCGGAGGAGAGCGTGGAGGCGTTCCGCGAGGCGCTCGAGAAGAGCGTGACGATCTCCCGCGAGCGCCTGCAGGAGATCGTCGACGATGCGGTGCGACGCGGCCGGATGACCCGTGGGGACGCCGAGGAGCTGGTCAACCGGCTGGTCACCCGCAGCCGCGAGCAGGTGGACAACATCCTCGGCGAGCTCGAGGCCCTGGTCAAGCAGCTCGGCGAGGAGGTGGGTGAGCGAGCGAAGCGCGCCCGGGGGCGCGCCCGCTGACCCGGCTTACTTGCCGCCGAGCGCCTTGCGGCGCTCCTCGACCTCCTTCGAGACCTCCTCCAGCGACTCGAGCGAGCCCTGCGCCTTCACGGCGAGCTTGGCGAGCTCCTTGCGGACGTCCTCGGTTGCCTTGTCGAGCGTGTCGCGCCAGCTCGACACCTGGTCCTGGGCGCGAGAGGTCGCGTCGCCGGAAGCGTCGCGGAGCCGCGCCACGGCATCGTCGATGCTGGAGCGGACCTCGCCGGTCGCCTTCTCGCCGGCGGACCTCAGATCGTCGATCGCCTTCTGGATGTTGTCCCTGACTCCGCCCCCGCTGGGGCCTCCACCGCTTGCTTCCACCTTGACCTCCTAGCCGGTTTCTCGCAAAGTGCGGCAAGAGCCTATACCGCCGCCAGCTGCGAGGAGAGGCCGTCGAAGTCCAGCGTCCCGCCCGCGGTCTCGGCGAGCAGCTCCTCGGCGCTGAGCTCCTGCCCGCGCGCCCAGAGACCCCGCAGCCAGGCGCCCGCCTCCGGCCGCTGGAACCAGCGCTCGCCGAAGCGCTCGGTGAGGTGGCGCCGCCAGCTCAGCTCGAGCGCCCAGGCGCGCAGGTAGCAGGCGACGTAGAAGCCGGGATCGACGTCGGAGAGCCAGGTCTCCGACGGCCAGCTGACCCCGGTCCGCTCGGTGAGCAGAGCCGAGTAGCGCTCGGGCATCTCGTCGCGGTCCGCACCGGGGCCGTGCAGCTCGACCTCGTAGGCGATCTTAGCCGAGTAGCGCCGCAGCATCACCAGCTTCGCCGCGCGGGCGTGCGCCACGGCGGGCTCGGGATCGGAGACGCCGAGCGTCGCCCGGAGCCACTCCGGGTCGGAGGTGAGCCCCTCCAGCAGGAAGGCGAAGGACTCGGTCACCCCGTTGTCCCCCAGATGCCGGAACTCGAAGGGCAGCTCGGCGCCCGTGCAGCCGTAGTGCTCGGCGTGACCGCCCTCGTGGAAGAGGGTGGCGAAATCCTCCCGCCCCCCGATCGGCGGCACCACCAGGTGGACCTCCTCCGGGACGCGCGGCGTCGCGCAGAAGGCGCGCGGGCTCTTGCTCGGGCGGGATTCGGTGTCGAGCAGCACGTTCGCCTGCCGGTCGAGGTCGATCCCCAGCGCGGCGAGCGTCTCGCGAAAGGAAGGGACGAGCCGCTCCGAGGGGTAGCGCTCGTCGAGGTGGCCGGCGCGGAAGAACCGGTGCAGGTCGGAGCGCCGCAGCTCCGCCAGCGGCAGCGAGACGGTCCGCTCCAGCTCCGGCTCGACGATCCCCGGATAGCCCGGCGCCGTCTGGCGCGCGAACTCCTCGAGCCGCACGGACAGGGCCCTGAGGTCGAGGGCCCTCAGATCGGCGTAGGCGTCGAGGTAGGAGGGCCAGCCGAGCTCCGCGCAGATCGCGTGGGTGCGCTCCAGCACCTCGCGATGGAGCGGGTTGAGCTGCGCGGCGACGATCGCGTTGCGAGCCGCCTCGATCGCGGCGCGCCGCTCGCCGTCGGGCTCGTTCGCCTGGACGATCGGCGCGGCGCGGTAGGGCATCAGCTCGCCGTCGAGCTCGAGCTCGAGCGTCGCCTCCAGCTCCGCGAGCCGAGCCTCCTCCGCCCGGGTCTCAGCCCCCAGATGCCCGTCGAGGGCGAAGTGATGCAGGTAGCGAAGCCGGGGTACTCCGCCGCGCGCCCGGCGCTCCTCGCCGATCCGCTCCACCGCCTCGCGCTCGAACAGCGCCTCATGGCGCGCGTAGATCTCCTCCAGGGCGAGCCGCGCCTTGTGCCCCGCCAGGTGGAGGTAGTACTCGCGTGAGAGCTCTTCGCTGAAGCGCTCCGCCTCGTCCCGATAGGCGTCGAGGTCCCAGGCCACCCTGCAACGATAGGTCGAGGATGAGCGAGCGGACCGGCAGCGAGTCCCGGCCAGCCCGGGGGGAGTCCTTGCTCCTCGACGTGGAGTCGCTGGCCTACGGGGGCAAGGGGGTGGCGCGGCTGAACGGCTACGTCCTCTTCGTCTCCGGCGCCCTGCCCGGCGACCGGGTGAGGGCGGAGGTCACCAAGAGCAAGCGCGGCTACGCCGAGGCCCGCACGGTCGAGCTCGTCGAGGGCAGCCCCGACCGGGTGCCCGACCGCTGCGACCACGGTGGCGCGCCCTGTCCCGGGGCGCCCTGGCAGGGCCTCGCCTATCCCGAGCAGCTCCGGCACAAGCAGCTCCAGGTGCAGGACTCGCTCACTCGCCTCGGCGGCCTCGAGGGGTTCGAGCTGGAGCCGATCGAGCCGGCGAGCGAGCAATGGCGCTACCGCAACAAGCTGGAGTACTCCTTCGGCGAGCGCGACGGCGAGCTGGTGCTCGGCTTCCACGCCCGGGGGCGCTGGGACGAGATCGTCGACGCCGAGGACTGCCTGCTCGCCTCGGAGCGCAACAACGCGCGCCGCAACGAGCTCCGGGCCTGGGCCCGGGCGGAGGGGCTGCCGGCCTACGACCGCCGCAGCACCGACGGCGTGCTGCGAAACCTGGTGATCAGGGAGGGCCGGCGCACCGGGCAGCTGCAGAGCCGCCTGGTCACCTCGGCCGCCGAGATCCCCCGGCCGCCGGTCGACCTGCACACGATCGTCCGCGGACCCGGCTCCACCACCGAGGGTGAGACGGGCGCGCTCGGCGCCGAGGAGCTCGAGGAGGAGCTCTGCGGGCTGCGCTTCCGGATCTCGCACCGAGGCTTCTTCCAGACCAATACCGAGATGGCCGAGCGGCTCTACGGGATCGCCGCGGAGATGGCCGGCCTGACCGGGCGCGAGCGGGTCTTCGACCTCTTCTGCGGGATCGGCACCCTCGGCCTCTCGCTGGCCGGCCGCGCCGGCGAGGTCTGGGGAATCGAGCTGGTCGGCGACGCCGTCGCCGACGCCGAGCAGAACGCCCGGCTGAACGGGATCGAGAACACCCGCTTCCGGGTGGGAGACGCCCGCAAGCAGATCCGGCCGCTGCTCGAGGAGGCGGGGCGGCCCGACCTGGTCGTCGTCGACCCTCCCCGCGCCGGGCTCTCGAAGAAGGTGGTCCGCCGCCTGATCGAGTGCGAGGCGCGGCGGATCGTCTACGTCTCCTGCAACCCGACCACCCTCGCCCCCAACGCCGCCCAGCTCACCGAGGCCGGCTATAGGCTGCGCCGCGTGCGGCCGGTCGACATGTTCCCTCAGACGCCCCACATCGAGTGCGTGGCCATGTTCGAGCGGACAAGGGTTGCCAAGCCAACGGCGCCCCCACCCCGCACCCCCGGAGCCGAAGGCGAGGAGGTGGCGGGTTGACGTCGGAGGACGTGGCCGGCTGATGAGGGGCTTCGGCGTCGCGGCGGGGCTCGACCCCGAGGTCGCCAGTCCCCTCGCCGGCCGCTGCCAGGAGCTCGGCTACTCATCGATGTGGTCTAACGACATTCCCGGCGCCAAGGGCCTCGAGACGCTGGCGGAGTTCGCGAAGGGGGCCGCGCGGATCGAGCTCGGCGTCGCCGTGATCGCCCTCAACCGCCACAGCCCGGAGGAGATCCGCGCCGACGTGGAGCGCCTCGGGCTCGACCCCGAGCGGCTCTGGCTCGGGGTCGGGGTCGGGGCGGGCTTCACCGGGAAGCCGCTGACCACGATGCGCGAGACCCTGCCCACCTTGCGCG
The DNA here is from genome assembly GCA_050697275.1 of Solirubrobacterales bacterium. Classification (GTDB taxonomy): domain Bacteria; phylum Actinomycetota; class Thermoleophilia; order Solirubrobacterales; family 70-9; genus JBOGZI01. Next base: position 7,131 of record JBOGZI010000080.1, read on the forward strand.
AGGCGCTCCCTGGCATCCGGCTGGTGCTCGCCGCGATGGGCCCGCGGATGTGCGCCTTCGGGGGGGAGGCCTGGGACGGGGTCTTCTTCAACTGGATGACGCCGCGCTTCGCGGCGGAGGCGCGGAAGCATGTCGAGACTGGCGCGAAGGAGGCCGGGCGGGAAACGCCGCCGGTGTTCGGCTACGTGCGCACCGCAGTCGGCAACGAGGCCGAGGATCGGCTCGCCAAGGAGGAGTCGTTCTACCGCGACCTGGACAGGGGCTACCGGGATCACTTCGCCCGGCTGGGCGAGCCCGAGGGCACCGTGGGGGTGGCCGCCGAGAACGCCGGCGAGGCCCAGTCCGCGCTCAGCGAGTACCGGGCCCTGGACACGGTCGTGGTCAGGGCGCTGGCCAGCGCCACCATCGAGGACATGAGCGCGCTCGCCGAGGCCGCGGCCCCGGGCGTCTGACCGCGCGCCGCCTAGCCCGCGGACTCCGCCTCGTCCTCGTCCTCGTCCAGCGGGAGCACCTCGTTGGCGCAGGTCGCGCAGAGGACCTGGCCCGTCCGGGTCCCCTCGGTGAGCGCGGTCTCCTTCTCGGCCTCGGTCAGCTTCGCGCCGCAGTTCTGGCAGCGGTCGGGCAGCTGCTCGATTGTGCGCTCCTCGAGCTCCATGGAAATAGATCCTAGGGATCAGGGTTGCCCAGCCGTCTGCGCCCCAACCCCGGCACCCCCGATATGCAAGGGCGCTCCGATTGCAGCGACCGTGTTCTGACGGAGGAGGTGGCCGGTTGATCAGTACGGCGGCAGCCGGTCGTACCACTCCCCGAGCACCCGGAACGAGCTCCAGAAGTCCTGCTTGGCGCTGTCGGTGTCGAGCGAGTCGTCGATGTCGGGGACGTAGAGCGCGTCGGTCGTCGGCGTCAACCGCTGCACCACACCCTCGCTCGGCTCGATCGTCTCGGCGAGCGGCAGATCGAGCTGGTTGAGCAGCTCCAGCGCCTCGGCGCCCATCACCACCACGATCCGCGGCCCTACGACCGCGATCTCCTCGGCGACCCGAGCCATGCACGCCTCCGATGCGTGGCCCGGATCGGTCAGCGGGCACTTGACGCAGAGCGTGCCGAAGACCACGATCGGATCGATCCCGAGCCGCTTGAAGCTCTTCATCAGCGCGTTGCCGGCGCGACCGTAGAAGGCGACGCCCTCCTCGATCTCCGCGGACGTCGCCGCGTGCTTGAGCATGAAGATGTCGGCCTGGGGGTGCCCCGACCCCTGCACCGGCATCACGTTGCCGCGCGGGCAGTCCTGGCAGGCGGCCAGGTCCCTGCCGAGGTCGTTGAGCTCGCGGATCGCGCGCTCCAGGTACTTCTCGCGGATCTCGTCGTCCGTCGCTGATGACACGGCTCCCTGCCTCTTCTCCGAGCCCGGCCGCGCCCCTTGCGCGTGCATCAACTCTTGCCCGGCGTGCGACGGCGGCTGCGACCCGTCCCGCCGTCGCGGTTGGCCAGGGAGCGGCCTCCCCGCCCGCCGCTCGTCTGCAGGAACTTCAGCGCCTGGACGTAGACGAGGTTCTTGTGCTTGCGGACGATGTCAGCCTGGCGCATCGACTCGAGGAACTCCTCGGGCCCCTCGAAGTCGTGCAGCCTGACCTTGACGCTGCCGAGGCCCTGCACGACGTGACTGTCGGAGCCGGCCCCGGGGACGATCGCGTACTTGCGGGCGAAGCGGACGGCCTCCTCGTTGAAGGCGGAGAAGGCGATCCGGGGGTTGAAGACCTCGAGGATGTCGATCTCCTCCACCACCTTGAGCAGGTGCTCGTAGTCCGGGACCGAGTGCAGCCGGTCGAAGGGATGGGGCACGTAGACGAGGCCCCCCTGCCGGCGGATCTCGGCGATCGTCTCGGCCATCGACATCCCCCGCTCGATCTTCTCCTCCAGGAAGAGCCCGATCACCTCCCCCTCGGTGGCCGTCTTCACCTCCTCGGCGACGATCACCTTGATCCCGCCGGCCCGCTCGGCGGCCTCGCGGGCCTCCAGGGCGCCGGAGACCTCGTTGTGGTCGGTGATCGCGATCGCGTCGAGCCCGCGGGCCTTCGCCGTGGTCAGCAGCTGCTCGACCGGGGTGGCGCAGTCCGGAGAGTGATCGGTGTGCATGTGAAGGTCGACGTGGACGTGCCGGCGTGAGCTGAGCCGCTTGCGCAGCTCCGGGTTGCCGCGCGGGTCGTGGCGCCGCGCCACCACCCTGCGGTAGACCGCCTCCAGGTCGTCGGCAACCTCCGACCAGCTGCGGCCCTCGCCCCCGCTGCGCCGCCGCTCCCGAAGCTCCCCGCGGAGGGCGGGCCCGGCGCAGAGGCGGGCGATCTGCGCCGTCAGGGTCTGGGCGTCGCCGATCGGGAAGAGCAGCCCCCGCTCGCCGTCGCCGACCAGCTCCCGGTAGAGCTCCAGGTCGGAGACGACGGGCACCGCACCCGCGGCGAGGGCCTTGCGGATCAGGCCCGGGGCCGTCCGCACCCCCCCGGAGGCGAGGCAGACGAGGTCGGCGCCCGCGATGAACTCGATCGGCTCGCCGTCCCGGGGGCGCACCACGCGCAGGCGCTCGCGCAGCCTGCGGCTCACCCTGGCCAGGGGGTCGGTCGGCCCGTCGAACCAGATCACCCCCTCCCAGTCGAGGTCGTCGGGGAGCCGGCGCAGGGCGCGCAGGAAGAGGCGCAGGGCCCCCCGCTCCTCCTCGGCGCAGTGGACGATCCTGAGGCGGCCCTCCGGCGGCGGCGGCAGCGCCGGCTCGGCCACGTCCGCGCCCGGTCTGACCAGGTCGTAGGAGCCCGGGAAGAAGCGCTCCAGCAGCGCGCCGGTCGCCTCGTTGCTGGCCGTCCGCTCGTCGATCCGCCCGAAGAAGACCTCGACGAGCGGCCGCGCCACCTGGGTCGAGAGCACCCGCTCGGCGGGCTCGTGAAAACTGGCCACGTTGAGCGACAGCGAGTGGCGCAGCGCGGCCGAGCCGGTGCTCGGGGCGAAGGGCTCGTGGACGTGCACCAGATCGAGCGGCACGGAGCCGAGCAGCGCTTCGAGCATGCGGCTGACGTCGAGCGGGATCGGGGCGGGACGACGGCGCGGGCCGCTCGGCAGCGGGATGCTCTGGCCGATCGCGAGGACACGGGGGTTCTCGCCCCTGAGCAGCGCGCGGGGCTCGTCGGCGGCGGCGCGAATCGCCTTCCGCGACTCGCGCACCGCGGTCCGCGACTCCGACGGCGCCACGATCAGAACCCGGTGCCCGCGGCTCGCGAGCTCCTCAGAGCTGCGCGAGACGAACTCGTCTATCTCGTGCCGCGACCCCCAGCGGACCGGGCTGACCTGGGCGATAGTCAGGGGCTGCGGGGCGGGCACGCTCGCAGGATAGGCGCCACGGCTTCGCCATCACCGCCCATCTCCTCGGGCTTCGCCCTGCGGGGATATGCGGCTAGGGCGCCGGTGCCTTGGCAACCCTGAGCCGTTCTCGCGTCAGGCCTTCGCCTTCTGCCGCTCGGTCACGCCGCGCTGCCTGGCGTACTTGGCGATGAACTCCTCGGTCATCTCGCGGGCGACCGGATCGGGACGCTGGGTGTGCGGCGACTTCATCAGGTAGCTCGAGGGGCCGTCGAGCTCTCCGGCGACCCCGTGATTCAGCGCCAGCTTGATGATCCTGACCGCGTCGATCACGATCCCGGCCGAGTTGGGGGAGTCCCAGACCTCGAGCTTCAGCTCGACGTTGAGTGGGACGTCCCCGAACGCCTTGCCCTCGACCCGGATGTGCGCCCACTTGCGGTCGGTGAGCCACGGCACGTAGTCCGAGGGACCGATGTAGACGTCGTCGGCGGGCAGCTCGTGGTCCATGATCGAGGTGACCGCGTTGGTCTTCGAGATCTTCTTCGACTCGAGCCGCTCGCGCTCGAGCATGTTGTAGAAGTCCATGTTGCCGCCGACGTTGAGCTGGCTGGTCCGCTCCATCCGCACACCGCGGTCGGCGAACAGGCGGGCCAGCTGGCGGTGGACGATCGTCGCGCCGACCTGGGACTTGATGTCGTCGCCGATGATCGGCAGCCCGGCCTCCGTGAAGCGCCGGTTCCAGTAGTCCTCGCGGGCGATGAACACCGGCAGGCAGTTGACGAAGCCAACGCCGGCGGCAAGCGCCTGCTCGACGTACCACTTGGTGGCCTGCTCCGACCCGACCGGCAGGTAGCAGACCAGGACGTCTGTCTGCGTGTCCTGCAGGATGCCGACGATGTCGGCGGTCTCGCCGGGAGCCTTGGTGATCTTCTCGCTCAGGTACTTGCCGAGGCCGTCATGGGTCATGCCCCGGTGCACCTTCACCCCGAGCTCGGGGACCTCGGAGAACTTGATCGTGTTGTTCTGCCCGGCGAAGATCGCCTCGGAGAGGTCCTTGCCGACCTTCTCAGCGTCGATGTCGAAGGCGGCGGTGAACTCGATGTCGCGCACGTGATAGCCGCCCAGATCCACGTGCATCAGGCCAGGGACCTGCTCGGCGGGATCGGCGTCCTTGTAGTACTCGACACCCTGCACGAAAGAGCTCGCGCAGTTGCCGACGCCGACGATCGCGACCCGGACCTTCTCGTCCTGGCCACCGTCGCGGCGGGCGCCGTTGGCCCTTCCATTGACGGTGCTCATGCCTGAAGAATCCTCCTAGCTGCGAAGTCTGTGGCTTGAAACCGCGGTTGCGGGGGGAACCACACTCGCGGAGCGCCCGGGTTACACATCCTCGGCCCCCGCAGGCGCAATCGGGGGGCTGGCCTCGGTCGCTCTGAGCGCGTTGCGAACGTGCCAGACGCGTTGCACCACCGTCAGGGCGGTGAGCCCGGCCATCAGGTAGATCGCCGGGGCAAGGAGCTCGATGTCGAAGATACCCGCTCCCTTCGCGAAGACGAGACCGACCGACAGTATGACTACCCGGACGGGGCGCGTCGCCAACCCCACCTTGCACTCGACGCCCAGGGCCTCGGCCCTCGCCCGCGTGTAGGAGACCATCAGGGAGCCGAGCACGACGACCACGCAGATCGCCGCGGGGAACTCCTCGCCGCCCTCGGCGAACCGGTAGGCGACCGCGGTGAGCACGATGCCCTCCTCGACGCGGTCGAGCGTGGAGTCGAGAAAGGCGCCGAACAGGGTCCCCTTGCCCGAGATCCTCGCGTAGCGCCCGTCCAGGGTGTCCATCACCGAGCCGGCGATGAAGGCGGCCCCGCCGAGGAAGTAGTACCCCTGCCAGACCAGGACGGCGGCGGCCAGGTTGCCCGCCAGCCCGGCCATCGAGATCGCGTTCGGCGTCAGCCGGGATTCGATCAAGGCGTTGCGCACGGCGGCTGAGAGCTCGCCGCGCTCGCCCCGCTGGCGATCGCTCATGCCGGTGCGGCTTCCGGCTCGGGATCGGTCGCGGGCGCCGGCTCCGGCCGGCTCTCGCGCCGGAACGCCCAGTCCGGGTTGACCCGGGCGAGCAGGATCGCCGCGGCGGCGGCGTCGGCGGCGGCGATCACGCCGAGCAGGGCGTCGAGCCAGTAGTGATTGCCGCTCGCCACCACTACGTAGGTCATCAGCAGCGGATAGGCGAAGAAGAGCGCCTTCAGCGCCCGGGGGCGGACGAGCAGCGCGAGGGACCAGGCGAAGATCACGGACAGCCCGACGTGCATCGAGGGGACGGCCGCGAACGGGTTGAAGAGGGGATCTCCCGGCGCGGAGAGGTGGGGCTGGTTACCGGTCACGGCGCTGGAGGCGTCGAGCCCGAGCTCGGGAAGGAACCGGGGCGGCGCGGTGGGATAGAGGGCGTAGCAGGCGACCGAGATCGCCATCGCGGCGAGCACGGTGTTGCGGACGAACCCGTAGCTGCCCCGGTAGCCGAAGTAGAGCAGTGCCAGCATCAGGCAGCTGCCCTTGAAATGCAGGTTGGCGTAGCCCCAGCGAGCCAGCTCGCCGGCCCAGCCGCTGCTCAGCGTCCACTCCTGCAGGCCGGGCTCGAACAGGGCGCCGATCGCGCGCTCCGCGGCCACCAGGTCGCGAGCGTGCGCGAACGATTGCTCCATCCCCCCGGCCACCGCCCCGCGTGCGTAGCGCCAGGCGATGTAGGCGGCGGCGATCACCGCGAACTGGACGAGCAGGTCGAGGGGGCCGCGTGGCAGGAGCCGCTCGCGCAGGCGGGCCGGCGTCACGGCGCGCCCTCCGCGTCACCGTCGCGTGCGCGCGCCTGCTCCCAGCCCCCGGTCGCGGGAGGACGATCGGCGCAGCGGGGGCCGTCGGAGAGGACCCGCCAGGGCGCGAAGTCGACCACGGCCCGGAAGCGGCCGGGCTCGGTGACGTGCAGGGTGGTGAAGCCGCCGGGCGACCCCTCCACGCACCCCGTCCCCTGCTCGATCGACCAATAGGGCGTCCAGTGCACCTTGACGAGCGCCGTACCGGGCGCGTCGGCATAGACGACGAAGCCCTCGGGGGTGAGCTTGACCAGCTCCCCGGCCCCGATCACCAGCGGCGCCGCGTCGCGAACGCGATACACGGTCCAGTCCGGGTTGCGGAAGGCGGGCTCCAGATAGGGGACGCCGCGCGCGATCAGCTGGGCCTCGGCCTCGGCGGCGTAGTCCAACGGTGCCTCGGGCACGGCGACGAAGCCGACGCCCAGGCGGTCGAGCCACTGGCGGTACTCCTGCGCGCCGAGGGTGTCCTGGTAGAAGAGCGGGTTCAGCTTGCGGTCGAGCTGGCGCTCCCAGCCGCGGGCGATGTAGATGCCCTTGGGCATGTAGGCGGCCTCCCAATGGTGGGCGACGGGGAGCACCTCGACCCGGTAGCCGCGGCGATCAGGTTGCCCCCGCAGGAAGTCCTGGACGGGCGCGTAGTAGCTCGGCTCGACCGAGGGCTGGGCGTGCACCTCCTCGAGATCGCGCACCACCGGCGACCACTGCCAGTAGACCAGGACCGGGACCAGCAGGATGAGCGCGAACCGCTGCCTCCGCCAGAGGCCGAAGGCGAGCACCGGCCCGAGCAGCAGCGCTCCCATCCGGGTCGCGTTGCCGCCCATCGGGGTTTGGATCAGGAAGGCGGCGGCGAGGGCGGCGCCATAGGCGGCGACGCCGTAGCGGAGCAGCTTCTCCTCGCGCGGCAGGGCGATGAAGACGGCGATCGCCACCAGCAGCGCGGGCTGGAAGCTGGAGAAGACGAAGGGCTCGGTGCCGCCCTCGGGGAAGGTGAGCGCCAGCAGGATCACCATCCCGACCGACGTGGCCGCCAGCTCCAGGCCCCGGCGGCTTCGCTCCGCGAACGCGTAGGCGACGGCGCCGCAGCCGAGGAAGAGCGCCGCCACCGGGCTCGCCAGCGCGCTGAGCCCGGCCAGCCCGATTCCGGTCAGTCGCCAGCCGCGCTGCGCGGCGAAGATGGCGGCGAGCGCCACCGCGATCCCGAGGGCGAAGGTGAGCCGGCCCGTGAACAGGCTGATCGAGGTCCCGGTGGCGAACCAGAGGATCCCCAGCCGGGCACGGTCCCCCCAGTGGCGGTAGGCGATCGCGGCGAAGAGCAACGCCGCGACGACGATCGCGAGCGCGCCGACCTCGCGCGGGCCGATCAGCGCCCCCAGCGGCGGGAACAGCAGGCTGTACCCGGGCAGGTGATGGCCCCCGAACCAGAGGTTGTTCCAGGCCGAGACGCCGGCCTGCTCGAAGAGGCCGGAGCGGAACACCTGCGCCGCATGATCCGCGCTGGGGGGCTGCAGGGCCAGGTAGACGACGCCCAGGGCGGCGGCGATCAGCCCGGGCTCCGCATATCGGCGCAACCCCGCCCAGGAGGCCGCGCGGACCGCCCTGGTGCTCAAGTGGTCGCCGGCCGCCACGCCCAGGCCGCCGGACGCAGGCGGGCAAGCTGCATCGCCCCGAGCGCCGCCAGCCCGGCGACGATCCACCCGATCGCTGCGTCGAGCCAGAAGTGGTTCCCGGTCACCATCACCACCCAGAACACGAACAGCGGATAGGCGCACCAGAGCACGCGGCTGACCAGGTGACGGGAGACGCGGGCGCCCGCCACGCCGATCATCAGCGCGAAGGCGCAGTGCATGCTGGGGATTGCGGCATAGGGGTTGACGAACATCTGGACGAATGCCGAGTCGTGGTTGACAGAGACCATGTCGAGGCTGTCGGTGAAGCCCAGCTCCTCGAAGAAGCGCGGCGGCGCGGTGGGGACGAGCGCGTAGCCGATCAGGGCGAGCCCCATCGCGACCATGAACATGTTGCGCACGAAGTAGAAGTGCTCGTTGCGGTAGAGGTAGAGCCATGCCATGAAGACCGTGGTGACCACGAAGTGCGAGTTCATGTAGGCGAAGTTCGCGATGTCGATCAGCCAGCCGTGCTGCATGACGAGGTTCTGCAGCGGCTCCTCGAAGAAGAGGCCGAGCGAGCTCTCGATGTCGATCACGGCACGGGCGTTGGCGAAAGCGTCGTTGGCGTTGCCCTCGGCGATCCCGCGGACGGTCTCGTAGCAGAGGTCGGCCAGCACGAACAGGCCGATCTGCCGGCCGGCGTCTCCATACCCGTTGGGGAGCCAACGGCCGATTCTCTCCACCAGTGTCCGCACGACCGGAAGATTCTAGTCACCGGTCGGCCACGACTCAGTGCAGCCGGTCCACCCTGATTCGCCCCGCTCCGCGGGATCATTGAGGCTCGAGAAAGCGGACCAGGGTCTCGATCGAGGTCGGCTCGTCACGCCAGGGCCAGTGGCCGGAGTCAGGCAGCTCCACCAGCTCTGCGTTCGGCAGGCGCTCGGCCCAGGCCCGGCCGAACTCGGCCGGCAGGTAGCGGTCCTTGAGGCCCCAGATGACCAGGCACGGGGCGGCGATCTCGCCGAGCTGCGCCCCGGCGACCGCCAGCTCGGGCTCGGGCGCCGAGCGGTAGAGATCCAGCACGGCCCGCAGGGTCCCTTGGTCCAGGTGCTCCCAGATCAGGTCGACGAAGGCCGGCTCGTGGCGGCTCCAATCGCCGCGGGACTCCCGCAGGCCGAGGTCGAGCGCCCGGCGGGTCCAGAGCCGGTTGGAGACCTCGCCCAGGAGGCGGGTCCGCCAGACGCGGGCCGTGCGGTGCCAGCGATATCCGGGAAGGAGCGGCACCGCGTTGACGATCGCAAGCCGCCGCAGGCGAGCCGGCTCCCGCTGCGCCCCGATCAGGGCGAGCGAGCCCCAGTCGTGCACGACCAGCGAGTGCTCCTCGATCGCCATCCGCTCGAGGAAGCGAGTGAGGAACCGGGCGTAGCCGCGCATCGAGTGGTCGAACTTCGCCGGCGACGGCCGTTCGGATCGGCCGAAGCCCGGCAGGTCGAGGGCGATCGCGGGCCCGCCCATCTGCTCGAGGACCGGCAGCCAGTCCTCGGAGTGGGTCGGGTTGCCGTGCACGAAGACGGCCGGGGGGCCCTCAGCCGGCAGGCGGCGGAAGAAGACGGCCACCCCGTCGACGATCACCGTCCCGGTCTCGATGCGCGGACAATATCCTCGCCGGGTGCCCCTGCCGAGCAGAGTCGTCCTGGCCGACGGGCGCGAGGTCCCCGTCCGGAAGTCGGAGCCGCCGCCGAGGATCCCGAAGCGGGATCCGGCCTGGAAGCGACCCTCGCGCCGGCGGGTGCGCGCGATCCGAGACCGGCTCAGGGAGCTCTACGACAGGCCGGTGGCGGAGCCCCATGGCCACCCGATCGCCGAACTGGTGCGGACGGTTCTGTCCCAGAACACCAACGACCGCAACCGCGACGTCGCCTACGGGCGCCTCCGGGAGCGGTTCCCCAGCTGGCCGGGGGTTAGGGACGCGCCCCCCGAGGAGGTGGAGGAGGCGATCAGGCCCGGCGGACTCAGCGCCACCAAGGCGCCGCGGATCCAGGAGATCCTCGGGCGGCTCGGCGAGCCCCCCGACCTCGATTGGCTGGCGGAGGCGCCGCGCACCGAAGCGCTCGCCTACCTCACCGACCTCCCCGGGGTTGGGCGCAAGACGGCCGCCTGCGTGCTGATCTTCGCCTTCGGCCGGCCCGAGATCCCGGTGGACACCCACGTGCGCCGGGTGGGTGGGCGCCTCGGCCTCTTCCGGCCGGGCGCCTCCTTCGAGGAGGCACACGACGAGATGCTCGCCATCACCCCGCCCGAGGACGCCTACGAGCTCCACATCAACCTGATCCGGCACGGCCGGGAGGTCTGCCGCCCCCATCCGCGCTGCGGCGAGTGCGGGCTGCGGCGGATGTGCCCCTGGTACAGGACCAATATCCTCCGCCGCCAGCCATGAAGAGGAGCACCTTCGTCATCTTCGGCATCGCGGTGCTGCTCCTCGGCGTGCTGATCCCCGCCTGGGCGATCAGCCGCGAGGGCAGCGGCGACGCCTCACCGGAGAGCGTCCCCTCCGGCCTCGATGAGGGCAAGGAGCTCTTCGTGGTCAACTGCGGCGCCTGCCATACCCTGGCCAAGGCCGGGACCGACGGCGTGGTCGGGCCCGATCTCGACGACCTCCTGGCCCCACCCAGCCCCACCCCGCCCGACCCGGCGACGATCAAGCCCAGGGTCCTGAATGCGATCGAGAACGGGGTGGCCGGCCGGATGCCGGCCGGGATCCTCAGCGGCGAGCAGGCCGAGACGGTCGCCGAGTTCGTGGCACAGTCCGCGGGGCGCTGACGGCGAAATGGCGCCGCCTTGGCCCGCGACATCGCAGCCGGCTTCGCCCTCCGGAGCTCCCCGTACCGATTACTGCGGCCGGGCCGGGTTTGTGCCCATTTGCCCGCAACTCCGGCCCCAATGCGGTTTTATGCCAGCAGAGAGGAGACTCAGGGAGCCGCTCTCGCGATCGGCGCCCTCACGAAAGGAGTTCACTTGAGTAACGCTGATTCTGCCCCGCGGGCGCGGTCGCGACTGCGCCGGGCCGGGCTGGTGGGGCTGATCGCGGCCCTCAGCCTCTGTCTGGTGC
>JBOGZI010000081.1:0-17665 GCA_050697275.1 Solirubrobacterales bacterium
TCCCGCAACATGGCCTATTACCCGGCCGAGTTCGTCGAGCGGATCCGCATGATCAAGCAGCTCCAGGAGGAGCGCTACATGCCGCTGCGGGTGATCAAGGACCTGCTCGAGGAGGATCCCGACCGCGCCAGGGCGCTGATCGAGCTCGGGGACCGGATGCTGGAGCGGGCTCTGGCAGGCGAGCAGGAGCGGATCTCGGCCGCCGAGATCCGGCACCGCTACGACGTCCCCCAGGAGGTGCTCGACCGCCTCGCCGAGCTCGAGGTGCTCACCCCCGACGAACGGGGCTACTCGCCCAGCGATGCCCGCATCGTCGAGGCGATCAGCCGCTTCCGCGCCGGCGGCTACGACGAGCGGATCGGCTTCACCGTCTACGACACCCTCCGCTACAAGCAGGCGATGGGCGAGCTGGTCAAGGAGGAGGTCAACGTGCTGATGGAGCGGCTCGCGGGCGAGGTCGAGCCGGATCGCGCCATGGAGCTGATCGAGGCGGGGGTCGAGCCGCTCAACACCCTGATGGCGGCGCTGCACACCAAGCAGATGGTGGCCGAGCTCGAGCGCCGTCGCGGCGACGGCGACGGAGCCGACGCAGAGAGCTGAGATGGCCGGCTGGGCGCTGGGGCTGCTGGTCGCCTACCTCGCGCTCGCCTTCGGAGTCAGGGTTGCGGTCGCGCTGCGCACCACCGGCTCCACCGGGATCTCGAGGCTCTCCAGCGCACCCCCCGTCGAGCTGCTCGGCGGCGCGCTCTTCGTCGCCGCCCTGGTGATGGGGGCGCTGACGCCGCCACTGGTGCTCGCGGACGCGCTGGAGCCGATCGACGGGCTCGACCGGACCGGCCTGCACGCAATCGGCTTCGTGCTCGCCGCGATCGGGATCGTGGGCACCTTCGCCGCCCAGATGGCGATGGGGGCCTCCTGGCGGATCGGGGTCGATCCCGGCGAGCGGACCGAGCTGGTCACCGGCGGCGTCTTCGCCCTCTGCCGCAACCCGATCTACACCTTCATGGTGATCGCCTGGACCGGGCTGGCGCTGCTGGTCCCGACCTGGCTCTCGCTCTCCTCGATCCTGGTCGGCATCGTCGCCTTCCAGGTCCAGGTCCGCCTGGTCGAGGAGCCGCATCTGCTGCGTACCCACGGAGAGGCCTACCGTGCCTGGGCCTCGCGCGTGGGGCGCTTCCTGCCCGGCCTCGGCCGCCTCGGCTGAGAGCGCCTTCCGGTTGCAAGGCGTCGCCCAGCCCTGCTACGGTGCCGCGCTCAAGCCGAGTCCTGCCAGACGAAGGCGGGAACGGGGAAACCAGGTTTTTGGGGCGAACCCACCGAATGGGTGGGAGCGCAGGCTCCTTTAGCGCCAGCCCGACAGCTAACCCCGTAGGCCGACGAAGGAGGTTGTCTTGCGGTCAGGTTCCAGGTTGCGAAGGTCAGTCGGAGCCACCGGCGCGCTCGCCTGCGCGCTCGCGATCGGCGCCGCCGGGGCCGCCGCCCAGACGGGTGGCGCAGCGCCCGGCAGCACCACACCGACCACGCCCACCACGCCGACTTCGACGGTGGCGGGTGTCGCGACCCTGCAGGCGGACGGCAGCGCCCTCGCGCCGCCGGACGCTCCCCGGAACGTCCGCAAGGCGATCAACGCCGCCAACCGGATCCGCTTCAAGCCGTATCGCTGGGGGGGCGGGCATCGCAACTGGAAGCCGGCGAAGGGTTATGACTGCTCGGGCGCGGTCAGCTACGTGCTGCACGCCGCCGGGCTGCTGAAGAAGCGGCCGATGACCTCCGGGGACCTGGCGCGCCGCTGGGGCTCCCACGGGACGGGGCAGTGGATCACCGTCTACGCCAACAAGGGCCACACCTACGTGGTGATCGCCGGCCTGCGCTGGGACACCTCAGCGGTCGGCGAGTCGCTCCGCAACGGCAGCGGCCCGCGCTGGCGCTCCACCGCACGGGCGTCCACCGGCTACACCTCGAAGTACTACCCGGGCCTCTAGCCCTCCAGCAGCCCCATCGCCTCGAGTGTGCGGCGAACCCCCTCCTCGAGCGGGGTCGTGGTCCAGCCGAGCTCGCGCTGGGCCTTGGAGGAGTCGGGCCGCGCCCGCCAGAGGAAATAGGTGAGCTGCCCGCGTGGCAGCAGCGGCGGGCGGCGGATCAGCCGTGAGATGCCCTCACCGGTCGCCGCCAGCGCGCGGGCGACCGGCACCGGCATCACCGGCGGCACCCGGCCGCGACCCGCGACCCGCACCGCGGTCTCGGCGAGCTCTCTGAAGTCGGCGTAGCCGTCCGCCAGGATGTAGCGCTCGCCGTCGCGCCCCTTCTCCGCGGCGAGCAGGTGACCCGCGGCGACGTTCTCGACGTAGGCGTAGCCGGTGCCGCCGGGAGGGAGCGCCGGGAGCCGCTTCTTGATCGCCGGCTCGAAGACCCCGTTCTCGAAGGAGGGTGTCGGCGCGGGAGTGGGTCCGTAGACGCCGGAGGGGTTGAGGATCACCACCTCCATCCCGTCGCGCCGCTCGAGCACCAGCTCCTCGGCGTGCTGCTTGGAGCGCTCGTAGGCGGTCCCCTTCGGGTAGTCGGCGACCGTCGTCTCGTCGAAGCTCTCGCCCTCCTCGGCGTGGAAGACGTCATGGGTCGAGGTGTGGAGGAACCGCCTTACGCCCGCCTCGCTGGCCGCCTGGGCGAGGTCGCCGCTGCCGAGCGCATTCACCCGCTCGAAGATCCCCTCGTCCTTCACCCACTGCTCGGGGAGGCCCATCGCGTTGAAGACCAGGTCTGTGCCCTCCACCGCGGGGGCGAGGCTGGCCCGGTCGGTGACGTCGCCGCGGCGGGGCTCGATCCCCGCCGGGAGCACGCTCGCCGCCCGCTTCGGGTCGCGGACCAGCGCCCGCACGGTGTCGCCGCGGTCGAGCAGCGCCCCCGCGATCGCATGACCCAGCTTGCCGGTCGCGCCCGTGACCAGGACCTTCACGGCCCGATCCTATGCGCGGCGGTTAGACCGGGGCGTCGCCGGGGCCTCCCCGCCGGCGGGAGGAGCCGTCGCTGCGACCCCCGTCGGTGCCCTGCACCCCGGCCAGGACCTCCTCGGCCAGCCTGGCGCCGTCCTCCGGGTTGAGGGGCGTGCTGACGATCTTGACCACGACGTCGTCCCGGTCGAGCTCCTCCACCGCGATGTGGGGCGGGTAGCGCAGCGGCACCGAGATCGCGCGCTCGAGCTTCTCCTGCACCTCGCGGGGGCTGGTGCCGGCGCCGAAGCGGGCGCGCAGCTCCACGCGCTCGGGCTCGCGCAGCGGCACCACCGCGCAGAGCAGCAGCACGCTGTTGGGGAGCAGGATCCGGTCGGCCCCGCTGATCAGGGTCGTGTAGAAGAGCCCGAGCGAGCCCACGATCCCCTCCACCTCGCCCGCCAGCGAGCCTCCCTGCACCTTGATCCGCTCGCCGACGCGGAAGGGGCGATTGGTGAGCAGGACGACCCCGGCGAGCAGGTTGCCCAGCACCTGCTGGGCCGCGAGGCCGATAACGACGGCGGTGAAGGCGCCGCCGACGGCCAGCGTCCCCGGCTTCAGCCCCCCGATCCGCAGAGCCACGATGGTCATCGCCACGATGGTCAGCAGGCGCACCAGGAAGCCGGCCGTGCCCGCGGTGCCGGGCTCGAGCCGCCTGTAGAGAGCGGGGCCGAGACCGCGGCCGAGCGACCGCGCCAGGCTCCAGCCGAGCAGCACCAGCAGGATCACGGTCGCCACCCGGACCTCGGTGCCGTAGCCGGGGAAGAGCTGCTTGCGCTCGGCGAACCCGACCAGCACCGCCCCGATCAGGATCAGCGCGACCAGCGCGCCGCCCTGCCCGCGGCGTGCCTCGGCCCGGTCGATCTCGGAGCCGAGCCCGGCCTGCCGCCAGAGCTCGGTCCGCGTCTCGAAGGCGGTTCGCGTCCTCGGCCAGAGCCGTCTCAGCACCCTGTGCGGTTACCCGGCTTGGCCGCGGCTACACCGTGCCTGGGATCGCCCCCGTCGGTGGGCTTCTGGCAGCGGCGGGCACCCGCGGGCGCTAGATTGACTGGTCAGTCAGCCGAGCCGCGCAGCCGCGCCTCGACTCCACGGCTCGGCGGCTCGGAGAGATGCGAGCAGCCGCGGTACAGCTCAACAGCACCGACGAGTACGAGCGCAACCTGGCGGTCGCGGAGACACTCGTCCGCGGCGCGGCGGCCGCCGGCGCCGAGCTGATCTGCCTGCCCGAGAAGTGGACGGCGATCGGGTCGCCGGAGACCCTCCGCGCCCGCGCCGAGCCGCTCAACGGGCGCGCCCTCACCGCGGCCGCGGGATGGGCCCGCGAGCTCGGGGTGCACCTGGTCGCCGGCAGCATCCCGGAGCGGGTCCCGGGCCGCGAGAAGCTCTTCAACACCTCGGTCCTGTTCGGCCCCGACGGGATCGCGCGCGCCGTCTACCGCAAGATCCACATGTTCGACGTCGACGTCGAGGACGTTTCCTACCGGGAGTCAGAGACCGAGGAGCCGGGGGACGAGATCGTGGTGGGAGAAGTCGCCGGGGTGCCGCTGGGTATGACCGTCTGCTACGACCTCCGCTTCCCGGAGCTCTACCGGATCCTCGCCCTGCGCAACGCGATGGTCGTCACCGTCCCCTCCGCCTTCACCGAGCGGACCGGCCGCGACCACTGGGAGGTGCTGCTGCGGGCCCGGGCGATCGAGAACCAATTCTTCGTCGTCGCGGCCGACCAGATCGGCAACGCCCCGCCTCACTTCCGGAGCTTCGGGCGCTCGATGATCATCGATCCCTGGGGGGTCGTCCTCGCCCAGGCCCCCGACACCGAGTGCTTCGTCTCCGCCGATCTCGACTTCAAGATCCAGGCCGAGATGCGCTCCAGCCTCCCCGCCCTCGATAACCGCCGGCCCTCCGCCTATCGCTGGCCCGGCACGGAGGGCGCCCAGCCGGCGCCGCCGGTGCCGCCCGCCGGGATCGCCGAGCCCCCCCACCCGAGCGGAGCGCCCTGATGGCCAACAACCGGGCCGACAAGCGGCGGGCGATCCTCGACGCGGCGATCCGGGTGTTCGCGCGCCAGGGCTTCCACAGCGCCCGCGTCTCGGACATCGCGGCCGAGGCGGGGGTCGCCTACGGCCTCGTCTACCACTACTTCGACTCCAAGGAGCAGATGCTGAACGAGCTGTTCAGCGAGCGCTGGGCGCTGCTGCTCGACGCCTCGGAGGACGCGAAGCGGAGTACCGGCTCCCCCCGCGAGAAGCTGGCCGCCGTCGCCTCCTTCATCGTCGAGTCATACCGCCACGACCCCGAACTGATGAAGGTGATCATCGTCGAGGTTACCCGGGCGGCGAACACCTTCGGGCGCACCCATCTGGACGAGATCAAGCGCGCCTACGACCTCGTCGCCGAGATCGTCGCCGACGCCCAGGCGGCCGGGGAGTTCCGCGAGGACGTCGACTCGAGCTTCGCCGCGATGCTCTTCTACGGCGCGATCGAGCAGCTCCTCTCCGGCTGGATCTTCGGCCTCGTCCCCGCCACCGAGCGCGAGTACGAGCACGCCAAGGAGCTCGTTGTCGAGACGATCTGCGGCGGGCTCGAGCCCAGGCCGGCCGCCGACCGGGTCACCACCTAGGCGGCCGCGATGTGGGAGGGGCTCGGCAGGACGCGGCGGCAGGACCGGCTCCTGCATGGCGCGGCCAAGGTCGCCAACGTCCTGATCGGGATGGTGCTGATGCCGCTCTGGCTCTTCGGGCAGGCGGTGGGCGGCCGGGTGCGCGACCTGATGGCCTGGCTCGAGCGGCGCTCGGCTCGGCGGCTGCCGGTGCCGCCTGAGCGGGAGCGCTCGATGGACGCACTGATGCGCGATCTCCAGTACGTCCCCGAGCACCTGCGCCACTCCGACTTCAACGAGCTGCGCCGGGGCCTTGCCGACCTCTCCAACTTCGTCGTCGCCCAGCACCGCGAGGGAGCGGTGATCGGCTACCGCTACCCCGGGCAGTTCAAGGACCACGTCTTCGAGGGGGCCGACGGGGAGCGGATCGCCTCCTCGATCGCCCTGCAGGAGGCGGCGAGGCCCGGGCTGATCGTCGTCCACGGCCTGTTCACCTCGAGCCGCTTCGACTACGTGCGCCAGATCGCGGTGCGGGCCTTCTACGAGTGGGGCTTCAACGTCGCGGCCGTCGACCTGCGCAGCTTCGGGATGACCGAGCTGACCACGCCGGCGCCCTCGACCGCCGGCTGGAAGGAGGGGCTCGACATCCTCGCCCTGGCCCGTTACCTGAAGGAGCTCGGCGCGACCAGCGTCGGCACCCTCGGCATCTCGCTCGGCGCCAGCTCGGTCGTCAACGCCTGCCACTACGAGGAGACCGCACAGGTCCTGGACGGCGGGATCCTGGCGGTCTCGCCGCCGGCGGTGCCGAAGCAGGTCTGGGAGCGGCTCTCGGAGCCGGTGCCGTGGGGCCATCCCCGCTACCCGATCCACCGCGCCTTCCAGGCGGCGCTCACCTCGAGGATCCGCTCGGGACGCTGGCCGGCGGAGGCCGAGGACATGCTGAATGTGATGGAGCACGTCTCGGCGCCCTACTACGGGGTGAGCGCAGAGGAGATCTGGCGGCGCTCGACCGGCCGCGACCGGGTTGCCGAGGCGAAGGTGCCGATGCTGATCCTGCACCCCGAGGACGACCACATCATCAAGGTGAACCAGGCCACGCTCTACGAGCGGGCGGCGCGGGACAATGACCTGGTGCGCGCCTGGGTGCTGCCGGCGGGCTCCCACGGTCTGCTGGAGGCGGCTGATCCCCGCTGGACCCAGGCGATCTACCGGATCTTCTTCGAGCGCTGGGCGACCTACGCCGAGCGACTCGAGGGGCGGCCCGCTGGCAAGGGCTCGGAGTTGGTTTACTCCGCTGACGAGTCCGGGTAGCGCGATAGCGGGTAGCGAGGAGAACGAGATGCAGAGTGACATCGTGCGGAGACTGATCTGGGCCGGCCTGCTGGCGGCGACCGGGGCGCTGGCGACGGTTGCGGCCCATCGGCTCTCCGAGGTGATCTATCGCCGGGTCTTCCACGAGGAACCGCCCGAGTGAGCGACGGCGAGGGCAAGCCCGAGGCCGGCTCGGCCGCGAGCGGCACCGGACCGGCCGAGACGGCCGACGGCGCGGGAACCGCCGAAGGCGCGGGAACCGCCGAGGGCGCCGAGACCGCCGACGGCGCCAAGAATCCTGAGCAGATGACGGTGGGCGAGCTCGTCTTCGAGGTCTCCGACCGCGCCTCGATCCTGGTCCGCGAGGAGATCGAGCTCGCCAAGACCGAGGTCACCGAGAAGGTCAACCGGTTGCTGCGCGGTTCCGTGGTGGCGGTCGTCGCGGGGGTCTTCGTCCTGCTTGCCCTGATGATGATCATGCACGGGGTGGCGTGGGTCCTGAACGACAAGCTGTTCGACAACTTCTGGACCGGGTTCTTCGTGGAGGCCGGGTTCTTCCTCCTGATCGCGGCGGCCGGTGGCCTCTACGCCTACCGCTCCTTCAAGCGCGGGGCGCCACCCACACCGGACATGGCGATCGAGCAGGCGAAGGAGATCAAGTCCACCTTCAACGGCGGGGAGGGGAGTGACTGATGGAAGCGCAGACCGGAATCCAGCGCGGTGGCAACCACCGACCCGCGGTGCCCCCGCCGGGCACCCGCTCCTCGGACGAGATCAGGCGCGACATCGTCCAGCAGCGCCAGCAGCTCTCCCGGTCCGTGGACATGCTGCGCACCCGCTGGGGCGAGATGACCGACCTCCGCCGCCAGGCCCGCGAGCACCGCACCGAGCTGATCGCCGGCGCCGCGGCGGTGGGCTTCCTGGTTGGCGGCGCGATCGCGCTCAGCCGCCGCCGGCGCTGACATCAACCCGCATCTCCTCGGGCTTCGCCCTGCGGGGATACGGGGTTACGACGCACTCCCCTTCGCAACCCTGATCCGATCGACGAGATCATCGACTCTCTGCTCGATCTCGTCGCGGATGCCGCGCACGGTGGCGAGGTCCTTGCCGCTGGGGTCCTCCAGCCCCCAGTCCTCGTAGCGCTTGCCGGGGTAGACGGGGCAGGCGTCCCCGCAGCCCATCGTGACCACCACGTCGGCCTCGCCGACCATGCCGTCCTCCAGCCGCTTCGGTTGCTGCGCGGAGATGTCGATCCCGAGCTCCGCCATCGCGTCGACCACCGCCGGGTTGAGCCGCTCGGCGGGCTCGCTCCCGGCGGAGAGGACCTCGACCCGGTCGCCGGCCCTCTCGCGCAGCAGGCTGGCCGCGATCTGGCTGCGCCCCGCGTTGTGGACGCAGACGAACAGCACCCGGGGTCTGTCGCCGCTCACCCGTGCAGAGTATTACATTGACAAGTATCTATGGAGTGTGCTAGAAACCGGGCATGCCCGTCGAGCTGGAGCTCGCCCCGAAGCAGAAGCGCCCAGTGGGGGAACCCTGCTGCGAGCCGATCGTCCACCCGCAGATCGACCGCCGCCGGGCCGAGCGGGTGTCGGCGGTCGCGAAGGCGCTCGGTGACCCGATCCGGGTGCAGCTGGTGGACGTCCTGCGGAAGCACGCGGGCAAGGTCTGCGTCTGCGAGCTGGTGCCGCTCTTCGATCTCTCGCAGCCCACCGTCTCCCATCACCTCAAGGTGCTGCGGGACGCCGGGCTGGTCGGCGCCGAGCGGCGCGGGCTGTGGTCCTTCTACTACGTCAACCCCGAATCCCTGGAGGAGCTGAGCACATGGCTGAGCAACTGAAGTCGAACGACAGAATTCGCGAGGCGGTGCGCGATCGCTATGCGACCGCGGCCCAGGTTGCGGACCGAGGTTCGGCGGCGAGCTGCTGCGGTCCGGCTGACTCCTCGTGTGGCTGTGGCGGTGAGGTGAGCCTCGGCGAAGCGGAGCAGGCCAGCCTCGGAGCGGCCCTCTACTCCGGCGAGCAGCACGATCAGCTGCCCGACGCGGCGTCACTCGCCTCCCTTGGCTGCGGCAACCCGACCGCTGTCGCGGAGCTTCACGAGGGCGAGACCGTTCTCGACCTCGGCTCCGGCGGCGGCATCGACGTCCTGCTCTCGGCCCAGAGGGTGGGGCAGACGGGAAAGGCCTACGGGCTCGACATGACCGACGAGATGCTCGAGCTCGCCCGCCGCAACCAGCGGGAGGCGGGCGCAGACAACGTCGAGTTCCTGAAGGGGACGATCGAGGGGATTCCTCTGCCCGACGCCTCCATCGACGTGATCATCTCCAACTGCGTGATCAACCTCTCCGCGGACAAGCAGCGCGTCTTCAGCGAGGCGGCCCGGGTGCTGCGCCGCGGGGGGCGCATCGCGGTGACCGACATCGTCGCCGACGCGAAGATGAGCGAGGAGACGCGGCGGGACATGGAGCAATGGACCGGCTGCATCGCGGGCGCCCTCACCGAGCCCGAGTTCGCGGCCGGGCTGCGGGCCGCCGGCTTCGAGGAGATCGAGGTGCGCGAGACTCATCGGGTCCACGAGCAGGCCGGCTCGGCGATCATCCGCGCCCGCAAGCCCCGGGCGTGATGGCCGAGGCGCTGCCGCTGATCGAGGCCTGCGAGCTGAGCCCCGAGGGCGCGCGGGCACAGGGAGACCGCTACAGCGAGCTCTCACGCTGGACCGCGGCGATCGAGCGGCGACCGAGGCTGCTCGACGTGCGGTTCTCGAGGGAGGTCGACCGGGAGCTGCTCGAGGAGGCGATCGCGGTCGAACGGAGCTGCTGTTCCTTCCTTGCGATCGACTTCAACCCCGACGCGCTTGCGCTCTCGATCGGTGTTGCCGAGGAGCGCCTTGCGCCCGCGCTCGACGCGCTCGAGTGGGCCCTGCGGGGATCCGAGCATGGCGAGCAGCAATGAGCGCGGCGCACTTCAGCGAGATCCGCGAGTACATGGCCCAGATGGGCTTCCCCACCGAGATCGTCACGGCCGTGCGGCGGTAGCCGGCGGCCGGCCCTCTAGGCCGGTCCGGGCTCGAGCTCCTCGCTCGAGACGCCCCCCACCCCGAGGAGGCCCGGGCCGACGTGGGCGCCGATCACGGGCCCGATCTCCGAGGTGAAGACCGGGTCGGTGCCGAAGATCGGCTTGCACTCCTCGATCAGGCTCTCGGCCGCGCCAGGGTCCTGGACGTGCTGGACGACCCAGGTGTCGGCGCCGTCCTCGTGGCGGCGGCGGGCGTAGTCCACCAGGCGATCGATGGCCCGCGCCCGGGTGCGGACCCGCTCGACCGGGGTGATCTCCTCCTCCAGGGTGAGGATCGGCTTCACTTTCAGCGTCGAGCCGATCCAGGCGCGCGCCAGCCCGATCCGGCCGCCGCGGCGCAGGTACTCGAGCGTGTCCACCGCGAACCAGATCTTCACCGAGGCGCGTATGCGCTCGGCCCTCTGCTTCGCCTCGGCGGCGGAGGCGCCCGCCTCGATCGCGCGGGCGGCGCCGAGCAGCACGAATGCCATCCCCCCGCAGCCGGTGCGTGAGTCCACGAGGTGGATCCGCTCACCGCCCTTGCCCTCGGCGATCAGCCGCTCGCGAGCCTGGGCCGCCGACTCGCAGGTGCCCGAGATCCCGGAGGCGAGGTGGATGGAGACGACCTCGCGCCCCTGCTCGAGCAGCGGCTCGTAGACGTGCGTGAAGTCGCCCACCGATGGCTGCGAGGTCGTCACGGTCTCCTCGGAGATCCGCAGCCGCTCGTAGAAGGCGTCGAGGTCGGTGATGTCCGCCTCCCGCTGGTGCTCGCCCTCGAGCCCGACGTAGAGGCTGATCAAGTGGATGTCGTGCTTGGCGAGCAGCTCCCGCGGCAGGTACGAGGTGGTGTCCGCGACGAGGGCGGGCTGCGGGGGGCTCACCCGAGCGGTTGTATCACGGCACCGTTGCGCGGCAGCGCCGGGCCCGCCTGGGTCTGCTTCCCTTCCGGGCACGGTGATGGAGTCAGGATCCAGCCCAGCCGAGGCGCCCCCGGAGGAGCGCCGGGTGCTCTATCGATGCCGCACGCCGACCAACTTCCTCTGCCCCTGCGGCGCGGTGGCGCGCAAGCTGAAGCAGCTCGACCTCGCCTACCGCACCGAACGCGTCCCGCAGAGGCGCCGCAACCGCCCCGAGATCGTCGAGCTGACGCGGCAGGACCGCGTTCCCGTGCTCGTCGACGGGGACGAGGTGATCAACGACTCGAAGCGGATCCGCCAGTACCTCGATTGGGCCCATGGGGAGCGTGAGGAGGGTGAGACCGGCGATTCGGCACCCAGAACCCAGGCGTCCGGAGGCGGGGATTGAGGCGATGCCGATGCGGCCTCTACAATTCAAGGCGATGGCTGAGACCACCAACGAGCCGATCACGCTGACCGACAAGGCGGCGTCGAAGATCAAGGAGCTGCTCTCCGAGCAGGACGACGGCTCCGAGCAGGCGCTGCGCGTGGCGGTGCGGGGCGGCGGCTGCTCCGGCTTCCAGTACGCGCTCGCCTTCGACGCCCCCAAGGAGGACGATCACCGCTTCGAGAACCAGGGCGTTGCGGTCGTGGTCGACAAGAGCTCGATGCAGTTCGTCTTCGGCTCCGAGGTGGACTGGGTGGACGGCCTCCAGGGCGCCGGCTTCTCGGTCAACAACCCGAACGTGACCGCCGCCTGCGGCTGCGGCTCCAGCTTCCAGGTCAAGGAAGACGCGGCCGAGCAGGCCGCCACCGTCTAGTCAGCTCCGGCTAGTTCTCGATCTGCATCGGCGGGGACTGCTGCGGGTCCTCCTGCTGCAGCTCCTGCTTCGCCGACGGTGAATCGGTCTTGGGGCGCTCGACCCCGAGCAGTTCGGCCAGCTCGCCGGAGTCGGCCATCTCCTCGACGATGTCGCAGCCGCCAACCAGCTCGCCCTTGACGTAGAGCTGGGGGAAGGTCTGCCAGTCCGAGATCTCCGAGGTCACCTCGCGCAGCGGCTGCAGAGCCGGCAGCACGTCGACCGCGCCGTACTCGACCCCGTGGGACTCGAGCACGTTGACGACCCGCATCGAGAAGCCGCAGCGCGGCTGCGCCGGGGTCCCCTTCATGAAGAGGAGGACCGAGTTGTCGCGGATCAGGCCCTCGACCTGCTCCTTGATTGTGGGCTGCTCGCTCACGATTCGAAGTGTACGGACCCGGGCCGGCGGGCTCAGCCGGGGACGGAGGTCTTGATCGAGAGCGCGTGGATCGAGCCGTCGTCGAAGCGGGCCTGCACCGCCTTCTTCACGAGCCGGTGCTGCTCGATCCGCGAGAGGCCCTCGAACTGCGGGGCGGTCACCGTCGCCCGCAGATGGTCCTGGCTGCCGGTCTCGTCCACGACCTCGACCTCGGCCTCGGGCAGGGCGGCCTCGATCAGCAGGCGCACCTCGTCGAGGGCTATCGCCATGAGACCAATCCTGTATGTGATGTCCGTACCAACTGGTACGGTTTTGCCGTACCAATGATTGGAATGAATCCCTTCACGATCGACACGCCGGTCCCCCCGGAAGAGTTGATTGACCGGGAGCGTGAGGTTGACCGGCTTCTTGAGGCGGCCGAAGGTGGTCACAACACGCGTCTATCCGCGCCGCGTCGCTATGGCAAGACATCGGTCCTGCTGAAGGTACAGGCCGAGGCCGAGAAGCTAGGGATGGCGACCGCCTCTGTTGACTTCTACGGGGTGCTGAGCCTCGATGACGTGGTGAGCCGCATTGAGTTTGCATACGAGCGGAGCCTGAAGGGTGCGCTTGGGAAGTGGTTCTCGGGCGTGAGGCGGACTCTACGACCGGTGGCTCGGATGGGTTCCCCAGAGGCATCCGTCGAGTTCGCCCTTCTGCCGGAATCCGACAAAGCCCGAACCCTCGATACCGCGCTCGATCTGCCGAGACGCATTTTCGAGCGGGAGGGGATCAGGACCCTCGTGATGTTCGACGAGTTTCAGGCTGTGCTGGGCGCTGGGGAGGTCGACGCCGTACTCCGTAGCCGGATTCAGCACCATCGCCGGGTTGCGAGCTACATCTTCGCCGGCTCCCACCCCGGCATGATGAGGGAGCTTTTCGGGTCGAAGTCAAAACCGCTGTACGGGCAGTCGCGTCCACTCATGCTCGATCCGTTGCCCGACGAGGCCCTGGCCGACTACATCGCGCGAAAGTTCCAGGAGACGGGCCGTGATCCCGGGGCGGGCCTGACACCCCTGCTGGAGGTTGCTCGTGGCCATCCCCAACGAGTGATGCTGCTCGCACACCATCTTTGGGAGGTCACAGCAAAAGGCGAGACGGCCGACGAAAACACGTTCTCAGAGGCATTGGATGTCGCGCTCACGGAGCTTCAAGAGGTCTTTGAGCGCACCTGGGATGACTTCTCGGTCAACGAGCGGCGGGTGATGGCTGCGGTGGCGTGGACCGGCCGATGGGGTCAGGGGTCTTCGCTCTACAGCAAGTCCACCCTCAACCGATTCAGGCTCGCGAAGGGATCGGCCCGAGATGTACGGAAAGCCTTGCTAGCGCGGGGAGAGATCGAACGGGCAGGTGGGCAAGCGGTCCGGATTACGGACCCGCTGCTAGAGCTTTGGATTGCCTCTGAGCGACGTTCTCGGGTTTGAGCCGGACTAGGCTGCGGTCTTCGACCGCGACGCCTCGACCATCTCGTCGACGGCGATGAACTTGACTCGCGGGCGGCCGAGCGGCTTGCCGCGCTCGACCTCGGCCGCGTCGATCGCCTCCCAGCCCTCGAAGGTGACGTGGTCCGGCTTGCGCTCGTTGAGGAGGTGCTCGATCGCCTCTCGATCGCCGGCGAGCGCCGGCTGAGGGATCTTCCCCGCCTCGAGATCCTCGAAGACGCTGTCGATCGTCTCCTGCCCATCCTTCTTGTTGGTGCCGATCACACCGGAGGGCCCGCGCTTGATCCAGCCGGTCGCGTAGAGGCCGGGGACCTGCTCACCGCTCTCGGGGTCCTTGACCCGGCCCGCCTCGTTGGGGATCACGCCGCGGCCCTCGTCGAAGGGGGCTCCCTCCACCGGCACGCCCTTGTAGCCGATCGAGCGGAGCACCAGACCGCACTCGATCGTCTCGCGCTCGCCGGTGTCGACGGCGCTGAGCCGCCCCTCCTTCTCCTGAAGCTCGTTGCGACCCACCACGATCCGCTCCACCTTGCCGTCCCCCTGGATCTCGACCGGGGAGCACAGCCAGCGCATCACGATCCGCTTCTTCTTGCCCTCGGGCTCGCGCTGGGAGAACTCGGTGAAGATGTCGACGTTGCGCCGGTTGGTCGGATCGGCGTCGTCGGAGTCGAGCCAGGTGCGGCTGGGCTCGTCCAGCTCCATCTCGGCGGGGTCGATGACGATGTCGGCCTCGGTCATCTCCCCGAGCTCGCGGACCTCGGGATTGGTGAACGATGCCTGGGCGGGGCCGCGGCGCCCCAGCACCAGGATCTCCTTCACCTCGCAGTCGGCGAGCGGGTCGATCGCGTGGTCGGCGGTGTCGGTGGTCTCGAGCTCGCCGCGGGGGAGGGCGAGCATCCGGGTGACGTCGGCGGCGACGTTGCCGTTGCCGATCACCACCACGCGCTCGCAGGAGAGGTCGAAGTCGCGGTCGGCGAAGTCGGGGTGGGCGTTGTACCAGTTGACGAACTCGGTGGCCGAATGCGAGCCGGGGAGGTCCTCGCCGGGGATGCCGAGGTGGCGGTCGACGCTGGTGCCGTAGGCGAAGACGATCGCGTGGTAGCGCTCGCGCAGCTCGTCCACGCTGACGTCGGAGCCGACGTCGACGTTGCCGAAGAAGCGGAAGCCCGGTCGCGCCGCGGTCTTCGCGTAGACCCGGATCACCGACTTGATCTTGGGGTGGTCCGGCGCGACCCCGGCCCGGACCAGCCCGTAGGGCGTCGGCAGCCGGTCGAACATGTCGACCTCGACCGTCCTGCCCTCCTCCTTGAGCAGGTGCTCGGCCGCGTAGAAGCCCGCCGGCCCGGAGCCGACGATGGCGACGCGCAGGGGCTTCTGCTCGGTCCCGATCTCCGCCATGCGAGCCGGAAAGCGTAGGGGATCGGCGCGAGCTGCCGGCGGACGGGACTACGCTGGACACTGGTTCGACACGGGGGACCCCGTTCGTGGTCGAGCTCGACGCCCGGAACGGCTAGGCGGGAGCGCCGGCGCTGTCGCGCCCGGTTCAGGTCGTCTGGCTGAGGGCGTGGGTGTTGCCGTCGGGATCCTTGAACCAGGCGGCCTTGAAACCAGGTCCCTCGAAGACACCCTTCTCGTTGGTCTTGACGTCCTCCTGGTCGTAGCGCTCGAACTTGACGCCCTTCGCGCCCAGCTCCTCCATCAGCTTCTCGAGGTCATCCACGACCCACCCGCCCAGCGTGGCCGTGGACTTCCCGGCGTGCTCGGCGGAGACGTAGATCGTGAGGCCGGTGCCGCCGCCGCACCGATACTCGCGCAGCACGTCGTCCTGGATGTTCTCGGGCGAGAGCCCCAGCTTGCCCTCATAGAAGTCCTTGGCGGTGTCCATGTCGGAGACCGCCAGCACCAACCCAACCTGGTAGTTGCTCATGCTCATCGCTGATTCCTCCTCTGATTCTCTCGGTCGTCGGTCTCGTGACCGCGAGACGAGGACGAACTCATCGGCTGGCGGGCCGCTGGACCGTCAGGCGGGGGCAATGGCGGTGGAGGCGGTGCCGTCGAGCGCGTCGAGGGCGCGTGGCAGCGACATCGCGACGCAGGTGAAGATCGGCGTGTCCCGCAGCGTGTAGGCGCTCGACTCGGTGCCGCGCAGCTCCTGGACGAGGTCGAGGAACTCGCCCGGGTCGTCGCCCTCGAAGGAGACGACGAACTCCTGGTCGTCGAGCCCGAAGGAGTAGGCGGTGTTGATTGTGATCTCCGGGTAGCGGCGGCCGACCTGGATGTGGTCGGCCATGATCCGCTGGCGCTCGTCGAGCGGCAGCGCGTACCACTCGCGCTTCTTCTCGAACGGGTAGACGAACAGGTACCTCCGGTCCGAGGTGCAGATCTCCGGGCGGACCGACTCCTCCTCCGAATAGGGGGACGGCTTGGTCATCGCCAGGGAGGAGTGGGGGATGGTGGACCAGCGCGCCAGCCCGCTCTGGCCGAGCACCACGTGGAAGGTGTGCAGGTCCTCGAGGATCGGGCTCTGGGCGAGCAGCAGCAGGTCGGTGTCGCCGCGGGTGCCGACCGTCGAGTACGCTCGCAGCGATCTGTCCTCCGCGAAGTCGTCGCAGGCGGCCTGGAACTCGGACTTGTCGCGGGCGCGCTCCTCGGCGTTGCGCCTCCTCCAGGCGGGGTCGAGCTTGAAGAACGTGAACTTGACGAACGTCCGGTCGGCCACCAGGGGGAGATTAGCCCTCGCGGCGCTGGCGGCCGGGGCGCTCGTGTGCGGCTGGACGGCGACGCCGGCGGGAGCGCAGCGGGCCACCGAGCCGGAGGAGCTGGGCACCGAGCGCGGCGAGACCGGCCCTCCGGGGCCGGAGCCCGTCACCGTGTCCTCGGCGCCCAACGTGACTGTGGCGCTGCTGCCTCCCGAGACCGAGCCCGAGGACCTGGGCGAGATCGAGGGGCTGTCGCCCGGCGTCCTGAGCGCCGGGCTCTCCAAGGTGACGGCCGCCCAGACCTATCTCGACATGACCCAGGGGAATCGGGTCTTCACCTCGCTCTATGACCGGGAGCTGCCGGTATTCTCGTCGGGGTTCGGGGACCGCGTCCCGGATTGGGGGCAGGTGGTCGCGCGGGCCGAGAGCGCCCCGGCGGAGATCGTTCCGGGGCTGCTCGCCTCGACGCTCCGCGAGCGGAAGGTGAGCTCCGTCGCCGACGAGCTCCTCGCCACCCCGGCGCTGATCGCCGCCGACCGCGAGGGGAGGGTGGCCAGGACCCCGCCGTTCTTCTGCCTCGACAGGCGCTGCCCCGGCCTGGCGGTGGTCCCGGCGACGCTCGAGCAGCTCCCCGGGCTGATCGCGCGGCTTCGGGGCGACGACCTATTGATCGCGATGGAGCGGCCGCCGCCGCCCGAACACGACACGCTCGCGATCGGGATCGCGGGGGAGGGGTTCGACGGCAACCTCACCTCGGACACCACCCGCACCGACGGCTTCGTGCTCAGCACGGACGTGGCGCCGACCATCCTCGACCGCTACGGGATCGGGGTCCCGGACGAGATGAGCGGGGAGCCGATCCGGGCCGAGGGCGAGCCGGACGCCGCGGCCGTCCAGGACCGCGCCGACCGGATGAAGGTGGTGGCGAAGCGGCGGACGCCGGTGATCGTCGAGAACCTGGTGCTCTGGATCGCGCTGGCGCTGCTGGTCGCGCTGGCGACGCGGGGCCGGCTCGCCGGGCCAGCCCTGATGGTGCTCGGGCTCTCCTGCATCTACCTGCCGTTGATGCTGCTCGCCGGGGCGGCGACCGAGCCGAGCGAGACCGGCGAACGGCTGCTGGTCGGCATCGGCGCACCGATCCTGGCGGCGCTGACGGCGGTGTTGGCGCGCGGATGGCCGGCGCTGGCGATCGCCTCCGGCGTCACGGTAGGCGCCTACGCGCTCGACGTGCTCGCCGGCTCCCCGCTCACCAGCAGCTCGCTGCTCGGACCCAATCCCGGACTCGGGGTGCGCTTCTTCGGGATCGGCAACGAGCTCGAGGCGATGCTGGCGGTGCTGATCCCGGTCGGGGTCGGCGCCGTCCTCACGGTGCTCGCCGCGCGCCCGGGAGCGCGGTC
>JBOGZI010000082.1:0-5108 GCA_050697275.1 Solirubrobacterales bacterium
AGCGTCTACACGGGCAGCATGATCCGCGTGCTCGAGCGGCTCGGCTCCTCCCTGCTGGTCTCCACCTACCAAACCGGGAAGCTGATCTCGATCCGCTACGACCGCGGCACCGTCAACACCCACTTCCGCGACTTCCAGCGCCCGATGGGGATCGCGGTCGCTGACGGTCGCTTCGCGCTCGGCACCCAGGGCGAGGTGATCGACTACCGCAACTTCGCGCCGCTCGCGGCCACGCTCGAGCCGAAGGGGACGCACGACGCCGCCTTCCTGCCCCGCAACCTGCACTTCACCGGCGACGTCGCGATCCACGAGATCGCCTTCGCCGGCGAGGAGCTGTGGATCGTCGCCACCGGCTTCTCCTGCCTCGCCACCCTCGACGCCGCCCACAGCTTCGTGCCCCGCTGGAAGCCACCCTTCGTCACCGAGCTCGCCTCCGAGGACCGCTGCCATCTGAACGGGGTCGCGATCGTCGACGACCGCCCGCGCTACGTCACGGCGCTCGGCGAGACGAACGAGGCCGGCGGCTGGCGCGAGAACAAGGCAAGCGGCGGGATCGTGATCGACGTCGAGTCGGGCAAGATCTTGCTGCGCGGGCTCTCGATGCCCCATTCGCCGCGCTGGCACGACGACCGGCTCTGGCTGCTCGAGTCGGGCAGGGGCTCGCTCGCGGCCGCCGACCTCGAGAGCGGGGAGGTGGAGACGGTCGCCGAGCTGCCGGGCTTCACCCGCGGGCTCGCCTTCAGCGGCGACCTCGCCTTCGTCGGGCTCTCCCAGATCCGCGAGACCGCGACCTTCGGCGGCCTCCCGATCGAGAACCTGGACGAGCGCCTCTGCGGGGTCTGGGTGGTCAACGTCGCCACCGGCAACACAGTCGGCTTCCTCCGCTTCGAGGAGCTGGTCCAGGAGATCTTCGAGGTCGCGCTGCTGCCTGGGGTGCGCTTCCCCGAGATCGCCGAGATCGGCAGCCCGGGTGCCCGCTCGACCTTCGTGGTGCCGACTCCCGTCGGCCCGAGCTGAGGGCCGGGTAGCCGGCAGGGCGTCGCCCGGCGAGTCCGGGCAGACTGCCCGGCGTGAACTTCACCGACGACGTGATGGAGCAGTTCCCCGCCTCGAAGCTGGCCCTGGTCGCGATCGATGCCGAGGGGAACCGGCGCGAGTGGCACTTCGGCGAGCTGATCGCGCGCAGCGCGGGGCTCTCCGGGGCGATGGCGGCGCGGGGCGTCGAGCGGGGCGATGCGGTGATGACGCTCGCTGGAAGCCGAATCGAGTGGGTGCTGGCGATGCTGGCCAGCTTCCGGATGGGGGCGGTGGCGTTGCCCTGCAACCCGCAGCTCCGCCGCCACGACCTGGAGGTTCGCGTGGATGCGGCCGAACCCAAGCTCTGCGTCGGCGAGGAGCGGCTGCTCGAGGCGCTGCCGGATGGGGTGCCGGCGATGACCATGGGCGACGTGGTCGAGGCGCTCGACGAGGACGAGCCGCAGGAGACACCTGCGGACGCGGTGGACCTTGACCCCGATGACCCCGCGGTGATCATCTTCACCTCGGGCACCACCGGCGATCCGCGCGGGGTGGTCTATCCGCAGCGCTACCTCACCGGACAGCGCGTCCAGGCCGAGAACTGGGTCGGGGCCCGCGAGGGCGAGCTCTGCTGGTGCACGGCGGCGCCGGGCTGGTCGAAGTCCGCCCGCAACGTCTTCATCGCCCCCTGGCTGCGCGGCGCCGCCGCCCTGATCCACGACGGTCGCTTCCACCCGGAAGAGCGGCTCGCGATCCTCCAGCGCGAGCGGGTCAACGTGCTCTGCCAGGCCCCCACCGAGTACCGGATCCTGGCCAAGCGGGCCGAGCTGCGGCCGATCGCGTCGCTGCGCCGACTGATCTCCGCCGGCGAGCCGCTCAACCCGGAGGTGATCGCCCACTTCCGCGAGCGGCTGGGCCTCGCGATCGGCGACGGCTACGGCCAGACGGAGACCGGCGCCCTCACCGGCATGCGCCCGGACGAGGACGACCCCGCCCGCGACGGCTCGATGGGCCGGCCGCTGCCGGGCATCGAGGTCCGGGTGGCGGAGGGCGAGCTGCAGGTCAAGCCGGAAACCGTCCCCACCTTCTTCAGCCACTACCTCGGCGGGCGGCCCTTCGACGGAGAGTGGTGGCCGACCGGGGACCATGTCCGCCAGGACGAGGACGGCTATCTCTGGTTCGAGGGCCGCGACGACGACATCATCGTCACCGCCGGCTACCGGGTCGGGCCCTTCGAGGTGGAGTCGGCGCTCGTCTCTCACCCCGCGGTGGTCGAGGCGGCCGCGGTCGCGGCCCCGGACGAGGAGCGGGGATCCGTCGTCAAGGCGGTGGTGGTGCTGGGAGAGGGCGAGCCCTCGGACGAGCTCGCCCGCGAGCTGCAGGAGCACGCCAAGCGGGTGACGGCCCCCTACAAGTACCCCCGGATCGTCGAGTTCGCCTCGGAGCTGCCGAAGACCCCGAGCGGCAAGATCAGGCGCGCAGAGCTCAGGGGCGGATGAGACGACCCTGGGCCTCCTTCGCGGGGATCTTCATCGTCACCAACCTCGGCCTGCTTGCCGTCGGCGCGACCCTGCCGGTGCTGCCGGGCTACATCAAGGAGGAGCTGGACGGCTCCGACCTCGAGGTCGGGATCGTCACCGGCGCCTTCGCGCTCACCGGGATCTTCTGCCGCCCGATCGCCGGCATCATGGCCGACCGCCGCGGTCGCAGGGTGACCGTGATCGCCGGGGCGCTGCTGGCCGCGGTGGCCGGCGCGCTGCTCTTCCTCCCGGCCAGCATCCCGGGGCTGATCCTCTCGCGGCTCTTCCTCGGCGCCGGCGAGGGCACTGTGTTCACGGCGGGATCCGCCTGGAACGTGGACATGGCGCCCCCCGAGCGCCGCGGCCGGATGATCGGCCTCTACGGCCTGGCGATCTGGACGGGCCTCACCCTGGGGCCGCCGCTCGGCATCCTGCTTCAGGACCTGGGCGGGTTCGACCTGGTCTGGACCTTCGCGCTCAGCGCCCCGGCGCTCGGCGCCGTGATCGCCTCGCAGCTGCCAGAGAGCAGGGGCGTGGGAGGCGAGGAGGCCCTGGGGCCCGTGATCTCCCGCGAGGCGCTCGGCCCCGGCGGAACCTTCGCACTCAGCGTGGTCGGCTTCGCGGCGGTCTCCGCCTTCATCGTGCTCAGCCTCGACGACCGCGGCATCGGGCACGGCGCCGAGGTGTTCAGCGTCTTCGCGGGCACCGTGGTCGCGACGCGGCTGGTCGGCGGCGGGCTGCCCGACCGGATCGGCCCCGCCCGCTGCGGGCTCGGCGCCGCGCTGGTGGAGGCCGCGGGGCTGATTCTGCTCGGGGCGGCGGAGAGCCTGCCGGTCGTGGTCGCGGGAGCTGTCCTGATGGGGGCGGCGTTCTCGCTGCTCTTCCCCTCGCTCTCCCTGCTCGCCGTCGAGCGCGTCCTGCCCGCGCGCCGGGGC
This sequence comes from Solirubrobacterales bacterium, assembly GCA_050697275.1. Classification (GTDB taxonomy): domain Bacteria; phylum Actinomycetota; class Thermoleophilia; order Solirubrobacterales; family 70-9; genus JBOGZI01. Next base: position 3,473 of record JBOGZI010000082.1, read on the forward strand.
GCCGCGATGGGCACCTTCACCGCGGCCTTCGACCTCGGCATGCTGATCGGCTCCCCCGCGGTCGGAGCCGCCGCCGCCCTCGGGGGCTACGGCGCCGCCTTCTACCTCGGGGCCGCCGCGGCCCTCGCCTGCGCCGCGCTCAGCGCGTCATTCATCCGCGAGCCGCTCCCCGACACCGCCTAGATCCTGAACTAGGTTTCACGAATGGAGCAGGCGGTGCTGTTCGCGGTGATCGCCTCCAGCGCCCTGCCGCTGGGCGGGGCGATCGGGGCGTGGCGAAAGCCGTCGAGAGGCGTCACCGCGGCTCTGCTCGCGTTCGCCTCGGGCGCGTTGATCACCGCCGTCGCCTTCGAGCTCTTCGAGGACGCCTTCCACCAGGGTGGCGCCTGGCGCGCCGCGATCTCCTTCTTCGCGGGGGCGACCGTCTTCATCGTGGTGGACGGTTGGCTCGAGCGCTACAAGGAAAGGCGGGCGGCGAAGGGGCGCGCGCTCGGCTTCGCCCTGCTGGCCGCGGTGACGCTGGACGGGATCCCCGAGAACCTGGCGATGGGAATCGGGCTGGTCGAGAGCGGCAACGCCACGCTCCTGGTCGCGATCTTCGCCTCGAACCTGCCGGAGGCGGTGGTGGGGTCGGAGAAGATGAGCGAGGCGGGCATGTCGAGGCGGGACATCCTCCTGATCTGGAGCGGCACCGCCGTCCTGCTCGCCGTCGCGGTCGTGCTCGGCTACGGCGCACTCGAGGGAATCAGCGACCCCGACCTTGCCTGGCCGCTGGGGTTCGCCGCCGGCGCCGTCCTCGCCTCCCTCGCCGACACGCTGATGCCGGCGGCCTTCGAGGAGGGCGGACCCTGGGTCGCCTACATGACGGCGCTGGGCTTCCTGCTCTCCTTCCTGGTCTCGTCCGCCTAGCCGCGCTCCGATAGCGCCGCGCGCGCCGCTCGGGCGACGGCGAGAGGGGGCGCCGGAGCGCCCCCTCTCGACTGCCTCTGGTGCGCACCGCCCTGGCTACGGAGAGACGCAGACGGCGAACGCCTCGTAGTTGTGGGTGGTCGTGGCGCTCGTGTTGTAGACGTCGACCCGCCATCCGGTCGGCGTGGTGCTGTCGGTGGGGGGATCGGGGCGGTTCGAGAGCGTCCGCGTGTCGATTGCCGCAACCACGGTGCTCTGGCTCTGATCCACGCCGTAACCTCCTGCCACCACCCGCTCGCCGGGCTGGCAGGTGACGGTGACCCCGTTGTTGTTGTCGGTCCCGACGGAGAACGTGCTCCGCCGCGTAACCACGTTTGTCGCGGCGGGTGTGCCTGGCACCCCCTGTGGTCCCCGCGCACCCTGTACGCCCTGCAGCCCCTGCAGCCCCCGCAGTCCCTGTGGCCCGGGGGGACCAGGCGGACCTCGCTTCACCTTCTTCTTCTTCTTCTTCTTCGAGGCCTCCGCCGTGGGGGCCTTGTCGCCGGCGGCTTTTCCCCCGGAACTGGCGATTGCGGTCGAGACCAGCGCCGCCGCCGCAACGAGGCCGAGGCCCGTCAATACGTACCTTCGCTTCATCTCAGTGTCTCCTCTCATCGTTGTCTCTGCTTGGTCGCTTCCAACTTCCTGACCAGGTGCCGTCGCCCGCGTCGGTGGGGCTGTTGACGCC
>JBOGZI010000083.1:0-21543 GCA_050697275.1 Solirubrobacterales bacterium
CCGCGGCGCTCTCCGGCTGGCTCAGCTACTACAACTTCGACCGAAGACACGGCTCCCTCGGTCACAGGCCGCCCGGTGCTCGCTTAACGGAGCTGAACAACCTGGTTGGGTCTTACAGCTAGCGGCCACCAGGCCGCCGAATTTCGGAGCGAAGGGCGCAGCCCGAAGCGACTTGTGGTGGGCGGCCGCTCGTGGCCGCGATCTGATGGCGAAGCCGGACCACGATTAGAGTTGCGCTCATGAAGGTCGGATTCGTCGGTGCGGGCAACATGGCCACCGGGCTCGCCCGCGGCTGGGCCGCCGCGCGCGACGAGCCCGGGGCGCCCGATGCGATGCTGTTCGCCGATGCGGACCCCGGGAAGGCCAGGCGGCTGGCCGACGAGGTCGGGGGCGAGGCGGTCGAGGGGAACGGCGCGGTCGCGGAGGCGGCCGATCTGGTCCTGCTCGCCGTCAAGCCCGATGTCCTCGAGCAGGTCGCCGGCGAGCTGGCCGAGGCGGGGACCCCGGTCGTCTCGATCCTCGCCGGCACCCCGCTGGCGACCGTTCAGGAGGCGATTCCGGGAGTCGAGGTCACGCGGGTGATGCCCAACCTGGGCGCCCAGCTGCGCCAGGGGGTCTCCTGCGTCGTCTTCCCGGAGGAGCTCGACGGAGCCAGGCGGGGGGAGCTCTCCGGCCTGCTCGGCCTGCTCGGAGAGGTGATCGAGCTGGAGGAGGAGCTGATCGACCCCGCCACCGCCGTGATGGGCTGCTCGCCCGGGTATCTGGCCCTGATCGCGGAGGCGATGGTGGAGGCCGGCGTCGACGAGGGGCTCTCGGAGGAGCAGGCAACGCGGATGATCGCCCGCGCGATGAGCGCCACCGGCGGGCTGCTCGAGCAGCACCGCGCGGCCGATCTGAAGCGGGCGGTGGCGTCACCGGGGGGCATGACCGAAGCGGGGCTTGAGGCTCTGGAGCAGCGGTCCGTTCGCGAGTCCTTCAAGGCGGCGGTGGACGCCTCGCTGGAGAGGGTGCGAGGCTGACCCGATGAGCCTGGAGCCGCTGCTGGCGCTGACCCGGTCGGACGTCGCCGACTACGTCAACGCGCTCTTCCTCGTCTACATCATCCTGATCTTCATCAGGGTGCTGCTCTCCTGGATCCCGCGCATGCCCTACAACCGGGCGCTGCACACGGTCGTCGAGTTCGTGCACCAGGTCACTGACCCCTACCTCAATCTGTTCCGACGCTTCCTGCCGCCGCTCGGCGGGCGTGGGATGGCGATCGACATCAGCCCGATCCTGGCGATCATCGTGCTGCTGGTCGCGCAAGCCGTGATCGTCGGGGCGATCGACCCGGGTTGAGCCCCGGACATGAAACGCGTCGCGCCTGGTCGTTGGCTGCGGCGCGCGCTCGCACCATCTTGCCGCCGGCGCTGGCGGCCTGCGGGGCAGTCGTGGCGATCGATCAGGGGACGAAGGCGATCGCCGTCTCGCAGCTCGCGCGCGGGGAGCGGGTCGAGGTGCTGCCCCTACTCGCCTTCGAGCACACCCGCAACAGCGGGATCGCCTTCGGGCTGGCGGGCGGCGTCTCGTCGCTTCTGATCGGAGCGACCCTGGTAATCATGGTCGGGGTGCTGGTCTTCGTGGCGCTCCGGGACGCGGCGGCACCGAGGATCTGGCTGCCCGCGGCGCTGCTGATCGGCGGCGCGCTCGGCAACCTCGCCGACCGCGTCCGGGACGGCGCGGTCACCGACTTCATCGACCTGCCGCTCTGGCCGACCTTCAACCTGGCCGACGTCGCAATCGTCGCCGGGGTGATCCTGCTGCTCTTCTCGGCCGAGCGGGCGGGCGGCAGGGAGCGCGCAGGATGAGAGCCGAGCTCGAGCGGCTGATCGTCCACCTGGACGATGCCGTGGCCGTCGTCGACAAGCCCGCCGGCCTCGTCGTGCATCCGGCGCCCTCCCACCGCGGGGTGACGCTGGTCGATCTGCTGGGTGAGGTTGCCTCCGGCGGTGAGGAGGGCCGCCCCGGGATCGTCCACCGGCTCGACAAGGACACCTCGGGGCTGATGCTGGTCGCCCGGGACGAGGCCGCGCACAAGGCCCTGGCGCGGCAGATCAAGGCTCGCGAGGTCCAGCGCGAGTACCTGGCCCTGATCGAGGGCTCGCTTACCTCGCGCAGCGGCACGATCGACGCGCCGCTGGGGCGGCACCGCCGCCGGCGCACCCGGATGGCCGTGCGCGGCGCGGGGGAGAGGGAGGCCCGCACGCACTTCGAGGTGGTCGAGGCGCTCCCCGCGGACTCCCTGGTGCGGGCGCGCCTGGAGACGGGCCGCACCCATCAGATCAGGGTCCACTTCGCCGCGATCGGCCACCCGGTGGCCGGCGATCCCGAGTACGGGACGAGAGGGCGACACGGCCTCGAGCGGCAGTTCCTGCACGCCGCCCGGATCGCCTTCCGGCACCCCGGCACCGGGGAGCCGATGAGCTTCAGCTCGGAGTTGCCGGACGACCTCCGCGCTGCGCTGGACCGGGCTCGGAACGCCTGAGCCGCCGCTACCGGCGCCCCCAGCGCTCTACAATGCGCCGCCGGTAAGGACCACGACCCTCGCCGCTCGGCGCTGGGGGCGCTGCCCGGGTAGCCCGGGTCCCCATCGCGGCGGCGAGACCGACATAAAACGGGTTGCTCCTCCGTCATCTGACGGGTGGCTCCTGCGGAGCCCCCTCGCATGACCGGGGCGCCCTCGAATCAAGAAAGCGATCGAGAGGTTCAGATGGCCGAGGTAGGCATCAAGGAGCTGCTGGAGGCCGGAGTCCACTTCGGCCACCAGACCCGCCGCTGGAACCCGAGGATGCGCCGCTACATCCACGGGGAGCGGGACGGGATCCACATCATCGACCTGCTGCAGACCGAGGAGCTGCTGCGGGAGGCGAGGGACTTCGTCACCGAGGTCGCCGCCAAGGGCGGCGTCATCCTGTTCGTGGGCACCAAGAAGCAGGCAGCCGACGCGGTCCAGGCCTGGGCCGAGCGCTGTGGCATGCCGTATGTGAACCGGCGCTGGCTCGGCGGCCTGCTGACCAACTTCAACACGATCAAGAAGCGAATCCAGCGCCTGCACGAGCTGCGGGAGCTGCGCGAGGGAGGCCGGCTCGACCTGCTCCCCACCAAGGAGCGGATGTCGATGGAGGCCGAGCTGCGCAAGCTCGAGTACAACCTCGGCGGCGTCGCCGACATGCAGCGCCTCCCCGACGCGGTCGTGATCGTCGACCTGAAGACCGAGGAGATCGCGCTTCGCGAGGCGGAACGGCTCGAGATCCCGATCGTCGGCCTGGTCGACACCAACTGCGACTCGGGCCCCGTCGACTACGTCGTCCCGGGCAACGACGACGCGATCCGCTCCTGCGAGCTATTCATCAGCGCCCTCGGCGAGGCGATCGAAGTGGCGGCCACGCGCTGGCGCGCCGAGGAGGAGCGCCGCCGCGCCGAGGAGGAGGAGCGTAAGCGGCGCGAGGATGAGGAGCGAAAGCGGCGCGAGGCCGAGGAGAAGGCGAAGGCCGAGGCGGAGGAGAAGGCCAAGGCGGAAGCCGAGGCCAAGGCCAAGGAGCAGGCCGACGCCGCGGCTCAGGCGGCCGCCAAGGGCCAGGCCCCCGAGCAGGCGCCGAGCGAGCAGGGGAAGCCGCCGGCCGAGGCCCAGACGACCTCGCCGGGCGGCGGGAAGTCCTCGTGACCACGAAAGTGAGCGCGGCGGACGTGAAGTCCCTGCGCGAGCGCACGGGCGCCCCGATGATGGACTGCAAGGAGGCGCTCGAGGAGGCGGGCGGCGACGCCGAGAAGGCGATCGACATCCTCCGCAAGAAGGGCGCGGCGGCGGCCGCGAAGCGGAGCGGCAGGGGCACCGCGGAGGGCGTCGTTGCCGCCTACACCCACTCGAGCGGGGTCGGCGAGCGCCGCCAGCAGCGGGTGGGCGTTCTGGTCGAGGTCCAGTGCGAGACCGACTTCGTCGCCCTCAACCAGGATTTCCAGGCGTTCGCACGTGAGGTAGCCGTCCACATCGCCGCGATGCGGCCGCAGCACGTCTCGATCGAGGACATCCCCGAGGAGGACCTCGAGCGCGAGCGCGCGCTCCTCACCGAGAAGGCGAAGGCGGACGGCAAGCCCGACGACGTGGTGGCCAAGATCGTCGAGGGGCAGCTGCGCAAGTGGTCCGAGGAGATCGTCCTACTCGACCAGAAGCACTTCAACGAGGAGCGCTACGAGGGCAAGACGATCGAGGACCTGCGGGCGGAGATCGCCGCCAAGACCGGCGAGAATGTTCGCATCGCCCGCTTCGCCCGCTTCGAGGTGGGGGAGGAGTAGGGTCCGGGTGGCGCGCTCGCCCGCGTTCAAGCGCATCCTGCTGAAGCTTTCGGGCGAGGCGCTGATGGGTGACCTCGAATACGGCACCGATCCGGCCCAGATCGAGCGGATCACCCGGCAGGTGCGGGAGGTGCAGGATCGCGGCGTCGAGGTCGCGGTCGTGATGGGCGCCGGCAACATCTACCGGGGGTTGGAGGGAGCCGCCGAGGGGATGGACCGGGCGACCGCCGACTACATGGGGATGCTCGCCACGGTGTTGAACGCGCTCACCCTCCAGGACGCACTGGAGAAGGTCGGTGTGGACACCAGGGTGCTCTCCGCGATGGCGGTCACCGAGGTCGCCGAGCCCTACATTCGTCGCCGCGCCATCCGCCACCTGGAGAAGGGACGCGCCGTGATCTTCGCCGCCGGCACCGGCAATCCGTTCTTCACCACCGACACGGCCGCGGCGCTGCGGGCGCTCGAGATCCACGCCGAGGCGATCCTGATGGCGAAGAGCGGCGTCGAGGGCGTCTACGACGCCGATCCCTCGCTGGAGCCGGACGCCAACTTCCTCCCCGAGATCAGCCACCGTGAGGCAATCGAGCGGGGCCTCCGGGTGATGGACTCGACCGCGCTCTCGCTCTGCATGGACAACGACCTGCCGATCTACGTCTTCAACATGGCGGACGAGCGGAACGTGGATAGGATCGTCCGTGGAGAGAGGGTCGGCACGCTCGTCTCAAGCAAGCCGGCCGGCGAGCCTGCTCAGAGGGTCGGCACCCGATGATCGAGATGATCGACGAGCTGTTGGCGGACGCCAAGGAGCGGATGGGCAAGTCCGTCGAGGCGACGCGCAACCAGCTCGCGACGGTCCGCACGGGGCGCGCCTCGCCCCATCTGCTCGACCGCCTGATGGTCGACTACTACGGGACCGAGACCCCGCTGCAGCAGCTCGCGCAGATCGCCGCCACCGACGCCCGCATGCTCACCGTGACGCCCTACGACAAGTCCTCGATCAGCGCGATCGAGAAGGCGGTGATGGAGTCCGACCTCGGGCTCACCCCCTCCAACGACGGCAACGTGATCCGGCTGCAGATCCCCGAGCTCACCGAGGAGCGCCGCAAGGAGCTGGTCAAGGTCGTCCATCACGTCGCCGAGGAGGGCCGGGTCGGAGTGCGGAACGTGCGGAGGGACGTGATGCACGACCTGCGCGAGCTGAAGAAGGAGGGAGAGGCGGGATCCGACGAGGAGCATCGTGCTGAGGAGGAGCTGCAGAAGCAGACCGACGCCGCGATCCGGGAGATCGACGGCCTGCTGAAGAGCAAGGAGGAAGAGATCCTCGAGGTGTAGGCGGCCTCGTGCTTCTCGCCGCCTGATGCCAGCCAAGTACGTCGCGATCATCACTGACGGAAACGGGCGCTGGGCCCAGCAGCGCGATCTACCGGTGCTTGAGGGACACCGCGCCGGCGCAGACACCGTCAAGGAGCGCCTGCGAGACGCGGTCGAGTTCGGCGTCGAGGAGCTCACGGTCTACTCCTTCTCGACCGAGAACTGGACGCGGCCGCGCGAGGAGGTCGACGGCCTGATGCGCATGTTCGCCGAGCGGATCGAGGCCGAGACCCCCGAGCTGGACGCCGAAGGCGTCAGGATGCGGTTCATCGGCCGCCGCGACGGGATAGACGACGCGCTCAAGGAACGGATGGACTGGGCTGAGGCCGAGACCGGGACGAACGAGCGGATCACCCTGTTCGTCGCGTTCAACTACGGCGGCCGCGCCGAGATCATCGACGCCGCCACCCGCTACGAGGGAGGTGGGGAGGAGGAGTTCCGCCGCGGCCTCTACGCGCCGGAGATGCACGATCCCGACCTGCTGATCCGCACCAGCGGGGAGCAGCGGATCTCCAACTACCTGCTCTGGCAGTGCGCCTACTCGGAGTTTGTCTTCCGGGACGAGCTCTGGCCGGACTTCAGCCGCGAGGTGTTCGCCGACTCGCTGCGCACCTACGACGAGCGTCTCCGCCGCTTCGGAGCGAGGTGATCCCCTTGGACGACCTCGACCCGCCCTCCTTCCAGTTCGGCGCCGGCCGTTCCGGCCGCGAGGAGCCCGAGGCGCCGGAGGCGGCCGAGGAGCTCGTCGCCGAGGAGGAGCGGGGCGCCCAGGGCGAGCCCGAGGAGGGGAAGCCCGGCCTGAGGCGCTTCGTGCCGCACTTCTCCGAGACGACCTCGCGGGTGCTGGTCGCGGTCCCCTGGGTGGTCTTCGCGATCGCGATCATCGCGATCGGGGGGACTCTGTTCACGCTGGCGATGATCGGGCTCGCGATCCTCGGCCTCCGCGAGCTCTTCCGCATGGCGGAGTCGACCCGGCCGCTGCTGCTCCCCGCCTATGCCGCGGTCGCCGGCATGGTCCTCGCCGCCCACTTCGGCGGCGCCTTCCAGATCCTGCTCATCCTGGCCGCCTCCTTCCCGGCGATGTTCGCCTTCGCCGCCGCCCGCGAGTCCCATGAGGGGATCACGACGTCGCTCGCCTTCACCCTGTTCGGGATCGCCTGGATGGGGATCGGGTTCTCACACGCCGTGCTGCTGCGCGACCTTCCCCTGCACGGCGGCGCCCTGCTGATCGACGTACTCATCGCCACCTTCGTCGGCGACACCGCCGCCTACGGGGCCGGCAGGCTGTTCGGATCCCGCAAGATCACCCCCCGGATCTCGCCCAACAAGACGCTCGAGGGGGCGATCGGCGGCTTCCTCGGGGCAACCATGGGGTTCTGGTTCGCCGGGCTCTACCAGGACTGGCTGCCGGGGATTGACGCCCTGCTGATGGGCATGTGCGTCGCGGCAGTCGCGCCCCTGGGTGACCTGTTTGCCTCCCTGGTCAAGCGGGACCTCGCGGTGAAGGACACGGGTCGCCTGTTCGGGCCGCACGGCGGCCTGATCGACCGCCTCGACGCGGTCCTGTTCACAGTCGTCGCCGGGTACTACCTCTCGGTTGCGTTCGTCTACTGAAGCGTGCGGCGGCTACGGCTCGGCTTCACCGCGCAGACCGTGAGGTCCTCGGGGGTGCCGGCCGCCTCCAGCTCGCGGGGCGGTCCGAAGCGGAACGCCCCCGGATCGAGCACCTCGCGCGCCGCCTCCGAGACGAGGATCTCGTTGCCCCGCGCGGCGTCGCCCACCCGGGCTGCGATGTTGACGTCGACCCCGAGGAAGTCGCCGCGCACCTTGCGCGGCCGCCCCTGGTGGACGCCCGCCCGGAGTCTTGCCCGGTACCCCTTCGGCCGCAGCCGCACTGCCTCCCGCTGGGCCTCGAAGGCCGCCGTCACCGCCTGCTCGGCACCGCTGAAGACGGCCATCGCACCGTCGCCCAGCCGCTTCACCACCGCACCGCCGTTCTCGGAGACCGCTCTCTGCTCGGCGTCGCCGACCCGCCGGAGCAGGGTCAGGGCCGCCTCGTCGCCGGCCTTCAGCGCCCAGTCCGAGAAACCCACCAGGTCGGTGAAGAGGATCGCGACGTCGGCCTTGCCGCGACCTCGCCGCTGCGCCTCCGAGAGGGCCTGCCACGCCTGCAGGGCGCCGAAGCCAAGCTCGCGCATCGCACTTGGGCGCTCGCTGTCCAGCTCGGAGACGAGGCGCTGGACCGGCGGCGGCATCCTGCCCGCGAGGGTGTCATCTCCGGCGCCGCCGGGCAGTAGCCCGCGGATGAAGCGCGCGGTCTTGACGAGCTGAGGGTTAGAGTCCGTCCGCTTCGCGGCTTCTCGCAGGCCCTGTGGATCGATGCTCGCGTCTGCTTTCCGCTTGCGCCTGCGCGGAGCCACCGGAGGAATGCTCGCATTCCCGCAACTTCTCCGCTTCACGCTGTTCGTAAGGAATTCCAACGACGCAGGAAAGGGTGATTCCCAGATGAGGAAGTTCATTCCCCAGCGCCGGCCGTCGGCCGGTGTCGTCATCGGGCTGCTGGCGCTCTCCGTCGCCCTCGGCGGGGCGGCGGTCGCGCAGAACCAGCCGCAGCAGCCGACCAAGAAAAAGAAGAAGAAGGGGAAGAAGGTCCCGTACAAGGGTCTCGACAAGGAGGCCCGCCTCAAGGTGCTGCCGGTAAGCGCCACCAACGCGGGCACCACCGCGGACCCGAACTCGGCGAGCACGTTCACGGACCTGACCTCGGTCACGACCAAGGTCTCGACCGCGTTCCCGCGGCGGGTCCACCTGGTGTTCGACGGCACCTTCGCCACCGGCACGGCCACGGCGGCCCGCGGGGATTGCCGGCTCGAGGCGGACAACGCCGCGATCACCGGCACCACCACCAAGGTGGAGCCTCCGACGGCCCACACCGCCGACCACGGCTCGGGCTACGGGATCAACATCGTCACCACGCCGCTCGGTGGCGAGCACACCTTCTCGGTGGCCTGCAACGAGACCGCGGGCGACCTGAGGGCGCGGCAGTTCCAGCTTTCGGCGCTGACCGTCCGCTAGGAACAGCCGAAGCATCTGGATCGAACGGGGGGCCCTCGGGCCCCCCGTTTGCTGTCCGCAGCCGATCCGCGTTAGCCTCGCCTGGATGGTCGAGCTCAACGAGCTGCCGGCTCCGCGCCGGGGGGCGAAGGCCAGCTACTACCCTGACCCGCTGGGGAGCGGGCGGGCGCGCTGGTGGGACGGAGCCAAGTGGACCCACATGCTCGGCCCCCTGGTGGCCCCGGATGCCGTCAAGGGCAAGCCGGTCCCGCCGCCGACCAAGGTCTGCAGACACTGTGGCGCGCAGTCGGAGACCTTCGAGAGCAGCTGCCCCAGCTGCGGCCGGGCCTACAGCCTCAACCGCGGCGCGATCATCGCGATCGTCGCAGTCGCCGTGGGGGCGACCGTGCTGTTCCTGGGAGGTTGCGCGGCCCTGATCGTGGTCGGAGTCAACGAGGTTGAGGAGGAGCGGGACGAGCACGAGATCACGCGCGAGCAGTACGAATCGATCCAGCCGGGCGCCACACGTGCCTCGGTCGAGGCGAGGCTGGGCGAGCCGTTCGAGAGGGACCGATTCAACCAGCCCGCGGGTGGGATCTGCCTGTACTACCCGGAGGACGGTGAGGACCTCTTCTCGGACTACTTCGAGTTCTGCTTCGTCGGCGGGAGGCTCGACTCCAAGCACGCGCCTTAGTGGATCCGTGGCGGTTTTTGTGGCCGCCGACAGGATGTTGCCCCTCCCTAGACTGGGCGGCCGTGAAGCGCGTTCTCATACTGGGGTCCACGGGATCGATCGGGACCCAGGCGCTCGAGGTGATCGCCGCCTCCGAGGAGCTGCGGGTGGCCGGACTGTCGGCTGACTCGAGCTGGAAGGAGCTGCTCGCGCAGGCGAAGGAGCATGGCGCCCCTGCGGTCGCTCTCTCCGACCCCGCGGCGGCGGAGCGCGCCGCGAAGAAATGGGGGGGACAGGTGCTTTCCGGAGAGGAGGGGATCCGCGAGCTGATCGCCTCGGCGGATGCCGACCTGGTGCTGAACGCGATCGTCGGCGCCGCCGGTCTCGGCCCGACGATCATCGCCCTCACCGAGGGGATCGACCTTGCGCTCGCCAACAAGGAATCGCTGGTGGTCGGCGGCGAGCTGGTCACGGCGCTCGCCGAGGCCACCGACGCCCGCCTCATACCGGTCGATTCCGAGCACTCGGCTCTCTACCAGCTGATCCATGCCGAGCCGCCGGGAACGGTGGATCGTCTGGTCCTGACCGCCTCGGGAGGCCCCTTCCGCGGTCGCACCGATCTCTCCGGCGTCACCCCGGGCGAGGCGCTCGCGCACCCGACCTGGGAGATGGGGGGGCGAATCACGGTCGACTCCGCCACCCTGATCAACAAGGGCTTCGAGATGATCGAGGCCCACCACCTCTTCGGCACGCCGTACGAGCGGATCGACGTGGTCGTCCATCCACAGTCGATCGTCCACGGGCTCGTCCACCTCAACGACGGCTCCTCGCTCGCCCACCTCGGCTACCCCGACATGCGGGTGCCGATCTCCTACGCGCTGCACCACCCCGAGCGCGCCGACGTCGACGTCCCCAGCCTCGACCTGGCGAACGTCGGCGAGCTCAGCTTCGAGCCCCCCGACACCGACACCTTCGCCTGCCTGCGACTGGCGCGCCAGGCGGGCGAGGCCGGCGGTACGGCCCCTTGTGTGCTCAACGCCTCCGACGAGGTCGCGGTCGAGGCCTTCCTCGCGGGGCGGATCGCGTTCACAGGGATACCCGAGGTGATCCAGCGCTGCCTCGCGGAGCTCCCGACCGGGCCCGCCCGCCACTTCGAGGAGCTCTTCGAGCTCGACGCCGCCGCTCGCGAGCGCGCCCGCGGCCTGATCGAGGGACTGGCGGTGGCGTGAGCTTCGACTGGATCCCGTGGAGCTGGCTGCTCGTCTTCGCCGGGTTCTCGGCGCTGATCATCCTGCACGAGTTCGGCCACTTCATCGTCGCCAAGTGGACCGGCATGCGGGTGGAGCGCTTCTTCCTCTTCTTCCCCCCGAAGCTGGTCAGCGTCAAGCGGGGGGAGACCGAGTACGGGATCGGCGCGATCCCGCTCGGTGGCTTCGTGAAGATCACCGGCATGAACCCCGAGGAGCTCGAGCCTCGGACCGCCCCGAAGGAAGCCCCGGCTGGCCGAGGCGAGCTCGCGACCGACGCGGACGCGGGCCGCGATACGCCGCAGGGGCTGCTCGAGCGGGTCGAGTCCGCCGGCCAGGACCCGAGCGACACGGAGCTGCCGCAGGAGGTCCGGAAACGCGCCTACTACAACCAGCCGGTCTGGAAGCGGATCGCGGTGATCGCCGCCGGGCCGGCGATGAACGTCCTGGTCGCCTTCGTGATCCTCTTCGTGCTCGCCTTCGGGGCGGAGCGCGCGACCTCGCTCGAGGTCGCCGAGGTCGAGCCCGGCTCACCGGCCGCACAAGTCCTGCGCGAGGGCGACGAGCTGATCGCGGTGGACGGGGTGCGCGCGACGAACGGGGGGTCCGAGCCGAGCAGCGGCGAGCTGGGGGACCGCGCCGAGCGCCTCTCGGATCAGATCAACGCGCACACCTGCGCCGGGACGCCGAGGGACGGCTGCCGGGCGACGACACCGGCGACCGTCGTGATCGAGCGTGACGGCGGGGAGAGGACGGTCAGGGCGCCGCCGGTCTACGACGCCGACCGCGAGCGCTACCGACTGGGATTCGCGTTCCAGGCAGGCGACCTGGTCCCGGTCAATCCATCCGTCCCGGAGGCCGCCCAGCGGTCGGCCGACTTCATGTGGCAGGTGACCACCACGACCCTCGGAGTGGTGGTGCGCATCTTCCAGCCCGAGCAGCGCGAGCAGATCTCCGGCGTGGTCGGGATCAGCTACGTGGGGGAGAAGGTGATCGGCTTCGGCGCCACCGAGGCGCTCACGCTGCTCGCCCTGATCAGTCTCTCGCTGGCGATCATCAACCTGTTCCCCTTCCTGCCGCTCGACGGCGGGCACATCTTCTGGAGCCTGGTCGAGAAGATCCGGGGCAAGCGCGTCCCCTTCAGCGTGATCGAGCGGGCGAGCGCGGTCGGGTTCATGCTCGTCCTCTTCCTGTTCTTCATCGGCTTATCGAACGACATCGGCCGCCTCACCGGCGAGGGCTTCGACATCGAGTAGGCGCCGCAGGCGAAGGGTGGGCGGCTGCGACGCCCCTGCGGTAGCGTTCGGGCAGGGTCCCGAGGAGAGGAGAGCCTGGTGGAAGTCACCGCATCTGAGCGCCACGCGAGCGGGGGAGAGCTGGGGGAGCCGCCCTGGCCGAACCTGGTCAGGGCCTTCTACGAGCAGGTGGAGCGCCTCGGCGACGACGTCGCGATCCGGACCGAGGACGACTCCTACACCATCACCTGGAACGAGCTCCGCGACCGCATGCACCGGATCGCGGGCGGCCTCAACGAGCTGGGCGTGAACAAGGGCGACACGGTCGCCCTGATGCTCAACAACCGGCCGGAGTTCATCCCGTCCGACCTCGCCGTCGTCGCGCTGGGCGGGGTGCCGTTCTCGATCTACCAGACCTCCTCGCCCGAGCAGATCGAATACGTCTGCTCCGACGCCGGCTGCAAGGTGGCGATCGTCGAGACGATGTTCCTGGACCAGTTCAACAAGGCCAGGGAGAACCTGCCGCAGCTCGAGCACGTGATCGTGGTCGACGGAGAAGGCGGCGACCACAACCTGGAGGAGCTCGAGGCGATGGACCGCGACTTCGACCCCGCCGAGGTCGTCGACGGGATCGGGCTCGACGACCTGCTCACCCTGATCTACACATCCGGCACCACCGGGCCGCCGAAGGGCGTGCAGCTCACCCACCGCAACCTGATGACCCTGACCAAGGGCGTCGAGGAGATCGTCAACTTCCCGGATCGCGGCGCGATGGTGATCTCGTGGCTGCCCGCCGCGCACATCGCCGAGCGCGGCGCGCACTACTACCTGCCCTGCACCCGGGGGGTCTCGGTGACGATCTGCCCGGACCCCCGCAAGATCGCCGACTCCCTGGCCGCGGTGCGGCCGACCTGGTTCTTCGCCGTGCCGCGCATCTACGAGAAGCTCAAGGCCGGGATCGAGGCGAGCTTCGCCAAGCTGCCGGATGAGCAGCGCGAGGCGGCCCAGCAGGGACTCCAGGCCGCGATCCAGAAGGTCCGCCTCGAGCAGGCCGGCGAGGAAGTACCCGAGGAGCTCGCGGCCGGCGTCGCGCAGGCCGAGCAGGCCATGTTCAAGCCGCTCCGCGAGCAGCTGGGGCTGGACAGAGTGGTGGCGATCAACGTCGGCGCCGCCCCGACCCCGGTCGAGGTGCTCGAGTTCTTCCACGCCATCGGCCTGCCGGTCGGCGAGCTCTGGGGGATGTCGGAGACCTGCGGTGTCGTCACCTGTAACCCGCCAGAGCGGGTCAAGATCGGCACCGTCGGCCCGCCCGTTCCCGGCGCCGAGATCAGGCTCGCCGAGGACGGCGAGGTCGAGGTGAAGGCCGACTCGGTGATGCCCGGTTATCGCAACATGCCCGAGAAGAACGCCGAGACCTTCAGCGAGGACGGCTGGCTGCTCACCGGCGACATCGGCGAGCTCGATGAGGACGGCTACCTGAAGATCGTCGACCGCAAGAAGGAGCTGATCATCAACGCGGCCGGCAAGAACATGTCGCCGGCCAACATCGAGTCCCACCTGAAGAGCGCCAGCCCGCTGATCGGCCAGGTCGCGGCGATCGGCGACGGCCGCAAGTACAACGTCGCCCTGATCGTCCTCGACCCGGACTACGCGCCGGTCTGGGCGAAGCAGAACGGGCTCGAGGGCAAGTCGGTGGAGGAGCTGGCCGGCGAGGACGCCTGCCAGCAGGCCATTCAGGCCGCCGTGGAGGCCGCCAACGAGAAGATGGCCCGGGTGGAGCAGATCAAGAAGTTCACGATCCTGCCCACCGAGTGGGAGCCCGGCGGCGAGGAGCTGACGCCGACCATGAAGCTGAAGCGCGGGCCGATCGACGAGAAGTACGCCAAGGAGATCGAGGCGCTCTACTCCTAGCCTGTAAGGAGACTGACAGCGACGCGCATCGGGCTCGCCAGGTCACCGTACGATGCCCTGGATGAGCAGGGGAAGGATCTTCTTGTCGCTGACCGTGTCCGTGGCGGCCTTGCTGGGAGCAGCGGCCCCGGCACAGGGTGCAGTGACCATCGGCAGCAACCTGGCGACCGTTCACGCGGACAACATGCCGGGGTGCAACGTCCCCTGTACGGCGACGAATCTGCATCTTCCTGCCGCCAATCGCGCCCCGGGTGGCCTCACCTCCCCGGTCAACGGCACCGTGACCAGCTGGAGGGTGCGGGCGAACACCGGTCTCAACCTCAGCCTGCGCATCCTGAGGCCCATCGGCGGTCTCACCTACACCGGGTTCGGCACCAGCGCCCCCGCCAGCTTCCCCGGCCCCGGGATCTCCCCGTTCTTCCCGACCTCGCTGCCGATCGAGATCGGCGATTCGGTTGGGCTCAACAGCCCGAACGGAAACCTCGTCCTCGGAGCGGCCCCGGGCGCGGTCCAGGTCTTCTGGAACGTCCCACCGCTCTTCGACGGCTTCTCACGCGATCCCACCGGGGCCGGCGCCAACCGTGAGGTGCTCGTGCAGGGGGTGGTCGAGCCGACCAACACGCTCACCTTCGAGAAGCTGAGGCGCAACAAGAAGAAGGGCGTGGCGTTCGTGCCGGTCAACGTCCCCAACCCCGGCGAGCTCACCTTCAGCGGCAAGCAGCTGGGGCTCGCTGGCGGCGCCTCCGCGTCGCAGGCCGTATCGGGGCCCGGCGAGGTGATCATCAGAGTCAAGGCCAAGAAGAAGAAGGCCAAGAAGCTGAAGCGGAAGGGCAAGGTGAAGGTGAAGCCCGTCTTCAAGTTCACCCCGACCGGCGGGCTGACCAGCACACAGGCCACCAAGTTCGCGCTCAAGCGGAAGGTCAAGAAAAAGAAGTAGTGCCTTCAGGCAGGCGCCCACCCGCTTTCGGGTCGCGCCGAAACCCCGCTGAGCACCGCGGGTACCCTGTGTTCGATGGCCTCGAAGCGTCAGATATTCGTGGGCGGCGTGCCGATCGGGGGAGGCGCCCCGGTCGCCGTGCAGACGATGACCAAGACCGAGACCGCCAACCTCGAGGCGACCATGGAGCAGATCCGCACGGTGGCCGACGCCGGGGCGGACATCGTGCGCGTCGCGGTGCCGCGGGACAAGGACGTCGAGGCACTGAAGACGATTGTCAAGGACTCCCCGATCCCGGTGATCGCCGACATCCACTTCAACCACACCCTCGCCCTGAAGGCGATCGACGCGGGCGCCCACTGCATCCGGCTCAACCCCGGCAACATCGGTGGACCTGAGAAGGTGGCCGAGGTGGCCGAGCGGGCGATCGGGGCCGGTGTGCCGATGCGGATCGGGGTCAACTCGGGTTCGCTTCCCAAGCACCTGCACGAGCTGGAACGCGACAACCCGGTGGAGGCCCTGGTGCAGGCCGCGGTCGAGTTCGTCGAGCTGATGGAGAGACTGGACTTCGAGAACTTCAAGGTCTCGATCAAGTCCACGAACGTGCCGAACACGATCGCCTCCAACCGTCTGCTCGCCGAGAAGATCCCCTACCCGATCCACCTCGGGATCACGGAGGCCGGCACGAAGTGGTCAGGCTCGCTCAAGTCCTCGGTCGGGCTCGGCACCCTGCTCGCCGACGGGATCGGCGATACGATCAGGATCAGCCTCTCCACCTTCCACGCCGAGGAGGAGGTGAAGGTCGCCTGGGAGATCCTCAAGGCGCTGCAGCTGCGCGAGCGCGGCCCGGTGCTGATCGCCTGCCCCACCTGCGGCCGGCTCCAGTTCGACATGGACACGGTGGTCGCCGAGATCGAGCGGCGCTTGGAGGCCTACGCAGAGCCGATCGAGGTCGCGGTGCTTGGCTGCGCGGTGAACGGGATCGGCGAGGCCTCGCACGCCGACTTCGGGATCACCGGGGCCAAGGACGAGGGCCTGATCTTCGCCCACGGCAAGCCGCTGCGGAAGGTCCCGCAAGCCGAGTTGGTCGATGCTCTCTTCGCCGAGATCGACCGCTCGCTCGATCGTGGCAAGGTCGAGGTGGACGAGACCAAGTCCCGCGAGGGAGCCGACTGGCTGGCGAAGATCGAGGAGGAGAACGCCGACGAGCTCACCCCCGAGCGGATCGCGCAGATGGAGAAGGCGGAGACGCCGACCGAATCCGAGCGGGTCCTAACCGAGGCCGACGGCCCCGACCTCGCCGACGGCGAGCCCTACCTGAAGCCGGTGAAGGGCAAGCAGGTCGAGCTCGACGAGGAGTCCTCGCCCGTTACCGGCCGCCGCTTCACCCGCACCTAGTAAGCCTTCGCGAAGATCGCCTCGACCTTGGCGGGGCCGCCGGAGATGACGCACTTGGCGTTGGCCGGCAGCTTCTGGTCGAAGGGAATGCAGCGCACGCTGACGCCGAGCTCGCCCATCACCCGCTCGGTGGCCGGATCCGCGCTCCACGGTGCCCTGACGAAGCCTCCGTCCTCGGTGCCCTCGCCGGAGAACCACTCGCGGAACTGCTCGGCGTTCCTCACCTTCCTGGTCGTGCGTCCGCGGAGGCGGTCCCTCGCCTCCTTCATGTAGCCGCGCTGGAGCTCACCGAGGAGCCGGGTCAGCGCCTTTCGCGCCTCGGCCCGCTTGATCGGTTCCCGGCTGAGCCCGGGGTCGTCGCGGCGGGTGACGGTGACCACGCCCTGGTCCAGGTCGCGCCCGCCCAGCTCGACCACCGCGGGAACGCCCTTGCGGATCCACTCCCAGCGCTTCTCGGCGGGCTTTCGGTCCCGCTCGTCGACCTCGACCCGCACCGGCGCCTTCGCCCACTTCGCCTTGCCGAGCTCCGCCTCGAGCTCGCGGGCGGCCTCCAGCACCCGGGTCGGGTCGTCGCGGACGATCGGCACGATCACGATCTGGCGGGGCGCCACCGCCGGGGGCAGGCGCAGACCATCGTCGTCGGCGTGGGTCATCACCACCGCGCCCATCATCCGGGTCGAGAGTCCCCAGGAGGTGGTGTGGGCGTTGCGGCGCTCGCCCCCCTCGTCGGTGAACTCGATCCCCATCGCCTCGGAGAAATTGGTCCCGAGGTAGTGGGAGGTGCCGGACTGGAGCGCCTTGCCGTCCTGCATCATCGCCTCGATCGTGAGACTGGTCTCGGCGCCGGGGAAGCGCTCGGACTCCGGCTTCTCGCCGTCGATCACCGGGATCGACAGCACGGACTCGGCGAACTCGCGATAGACCCCGAGCATCTGGGTGGTCTCCTCGCGCGCCTCGGCCTCGGAGACGTGCGCCGTATGCCCCTCCTGCCAGAGGAACTCGGTGGTACGCAGCAGCACGCGCGGGCGGAGCTCCCAGCGGACCACGTTGGCCCACTGGTTGATCAGCAGCGGCAGGTCCCGGTAGCTGTTGATCCACTTGGCGAAGGAGCGTCCGATGATCGTCTCGGAGGTGGGGCGGACGATCAGCGGCTCGGAGAGCTCGGCCGCCGGGCGCAGGGCGCCATCGGGGTCCTGCTCGAGCCGGTGGTGGGTGACCACCGCCATCTCCTTCGCGAACCCCTCGACGTGGCGGGCCTCCTCCTCGAAGTAGCCGAGCGGGATGAACAGCGGGAAGTAGGCGTTGCTGGCGCCGGTCTGCTTGATCGCGTCGTCGAGAGCTCGCTGCATCAGCTCCCAGATCCCGTATCCCCAGGGGCGGATCACCATGCAGCCCCGCACGTGGTCGAGCTCCGCCACCTCGGCGTCGCGGACCACGCTCTGGAACCACTGCGGGAAGTCCTCGCCGCGGGTCGGGGAGATTCCGGGTTTTCCTTTTCGTTCCATATGCTCGCCTGATGGGCCGAAGCCGCCAGCAATCCTTTCGCATCGGTCGGCCGGGCAAGGGGTTCCGCCGCCTCTTCGGCCTCGACCGCTCCGGGCCGCCGCCCCGACAGACCCGGCCCGGGCAGCCGCTCCGACCCTGGACGATTCCCAACCTGGTCGGGTACCTGCGGCTGGCGGCGCTGCCCGTCTTCCTCGCGATCGCCTTCTCCTCCGGCGACGGCCGCGACGCGACGGCGGCCGGGATCTACCTGGCGATCTCGCTGGGTGACTACCTCGACGGCTTCCTGGCGAGGGCGACGGGCCAGTACAGCCGCATGGGCGCCCTGCTCGACCCGGTGGTGGACCGGCTGACGATCCTCGCCGGGGCGGTCGTCTGCTGGAACTTCGAGTTGCTCCCGAGGTGGGCCCTGGCGATCCTGGCCGCGCGCGAGGTGATCACGCTGGTGCTCGCCCAGCTCTCACTGCGGCGCGGACAGGCGCTCGAGATCAACTGGTTCGGCCGCCTGGCGGTGTTCCCGATCATGGGCGCGATCTTCTGGGCGATGGTGGTCGAGAGTGTCGCCTGGGAGCTGATGCTGATCGCCGGAGTCGCCCTCGCGGTGCTCAGCACAGTGACCTACGTCCGCACCGGCCTGCGGGGGCTGGCCGCAGCATGAGGCGCAAACCTGCAACATGGGGCCCCGAACCTTCAAGCAATGCTTGAGGCGGCCCCGTCGGACCTATAATCGGCCGCCGACCGACCGACTCGGAGGACCCCTTGGAGGAGGAAACATTCCCTGATATCGGCTCGATGAGCGACGAGGAGCTCAAGGAGCTGATCGAGACGCTGACCTCGGAGGAGCAGGAGGTCTCCTACCGGCGACGGATCCTGCACGGCCAGATCGACATCCTGCGGGCCGAGCTCGTCAATCGCCTCCGGGAGAGCCGTCCCGAGGGCGAGACCCTGATCAAGGGGGACGACGTACAGCGCCTCAGCGAGATCCTGGCCGGCCGCAGCGACGCTCCGACCAAGCCCCCGACGTAGCCCACACCGGGAGAACCGTGGCCATTCACTGCCCCGAGTGCGGCTTCGTCAACGCCGAGGGCGCCAACTACTGCCAGAAATGCGGCGCCTACCTGTCCCGCCCGGAGGGGACCGACGAGCCCACGACGATGACCTACACGGTCGATGAGTCGGGCGAGATGCACGCCGTCGACATCGACGAGGTCGTGGATCGCCACGGCGCGGCGCTGGTGATCCGCGCCGGCGGCGGGCGGGCGGGGGAGAGCTTCACGATCGACGACGAGCGCGTCTCGATCGGCCGCACGCCCGACGCCGGGGTCTTCCTCGACGACGTCACCGTCTCGCGCAACCACGCGCTGCTGGTCCGACGCCAGGAGGGCCTCTACATCGACGACCTGGGCTCCCTCAACGGGACCTACGTCAACCGCCGCCGGATCGAGTCCCACAAGCTGGAGGACGGCGACGAGATCCAGATCGGCAAGTACAAGCTGAGCTTCCTGGAGAAGGACTGAGCCGTGGAGGCCTCCTCATCCGGCACTGAGGCCGCCCGGGCGGACGGCCTGAGCTCGAACCGCAAGGCGCTGACGATCGGGGCCGTGGCGAAGATCCTCGGCCGCGAGTTCGACGACATCTCGATCTCGAAGATCCGCTACCTCGAGGACCAGAAGCTGCTCTCGCCACGCCGCACGCCGGGCGGCTACCGGCTCTACAGCCAGGCCGACGTGGAGCGCCTGCGCACGATCCTGCGCATGCAGCGCGACGAGTTCCTGCCCCTGCGGGTGATCCGCCAGGAGCTGGCGGCAGGAGGCGGCAAGAAGGGCCGCCAGGCCCCGGCGGCCGCCCTGCGGCGGGCGTCGAGCGTCGAGCACGGCGGCGGCTCGGTGCTCGAGCTCGAGGAGATGGTCGAGCAGACCGGGGTGGGTCCCGAGCTGATCGCGGACCTCGAGGAGTGGAAGCTCGTGCAGCCGAAGGTGGTGGACGGCCAGAAGCTCTACGACGAGACCGACCGGGAGATCGCCAAGTCCTGCGCCGAGCTGGCTCGCTTCGGGGTGGCCGGACGCAACCTGCGGGTGCTGCGCACCTCGGCCGATCGCGAGGCGTCTCTGCTGGAGGCGGTAATCGGCCCTGCGTTGCGATCCTCGAACCAGAGCCGCCGCAAGGAGGCGATCGAGAACCTCGAGACCCTTGCCGCCGCCTGCAGCAACCTGACCAACATGCTGCTGGTCCGCGACCTGCGCAGGCTGACCGGCGAGGAGTAGGGGCCCGGCGGATGCCGCGGGTCGTTCGCAAGCGGCGGATCCCGGCCCCGGCCGGCGCGATCTGGTCGGTCGTCGCCGATCCCTACCACCTGCCCCGCTGGTGGCCGCGGACGCGGCGGGTCGAGAACGTCTCCCCCGGCGAGCCGCACGGTCGCAAGTGGACCCAGGTGCTCGAGACGCGCGATGGCCGGGGGATCCGAGCGGACTACCGCTGCGTCAGCGCCGCGCCCAACGAGCGCTACGTCTTCGAGCAGGAACTGGAGGGGACCCCATTCGCGGGGATCCTGCGCAGCGCGCGCACCGAGATCGAGCTCGCGCCCGAGGGCGAGCAGACGCGGGTGACGATGGCGAGCGAGCAGCGGCTGCGGGGACTCTCGCGGCTGGGCTCCCCGATGATGCGGCGGGCGATCGGCCGGACCCTCTCGGAGGCCCTCGCCGGCCTGGAGCGGGCGACCGGCAGCGAGGCGCCGGAGGCGGCGAGCTGAGCGCCCAGATGAAGTGGTGGGGCTGGGGCGACCCGGAGCGGCGCCTGCAGCTACCCGAGTCGGCGGTCGCCGCGCTCCGCGAGGAGCTCGGCGTCGAGCCCGGCGACGCCACCGCGCGCGTCGAGCTGGACCAGATCGAGCTGCCGGAGCCGAGCCCGCTGCCCGAGGCGGTGCGCGCCGCCGCGGGTGACGATGCTGTCGCGACCGGCGCCGAGGAGCGCCTGCGCCGCGCGGCGGGCCGAAGCTACCCCGACCTGGTCCGGCTGCGCGCCGGCAGGCTCGAGACGGCCCCGGACGCAGTGATCACGCCGCCTGACGTCGCGGCGGTCGCGGCGGTGCTCGAGGCGTGCGCCCGCGAGGGGGTCGCCGTGATCCCCTACGGGGGCGGGACGAGCGTGGTCGGCGGTCTCGACGCGCTTCGCGACGGCCACGCCTGCGCCGTCTCCCTCGACCTCGCCCGGCTCCGCTCGGTCGACCTGGACCCGACCTCGCTCACCGCCCGGCTCGGGCCGGGGCTGGAGGGCCCGGAGGCCGAGCGGGCGCTGGGGGAGAGGGGGATGACGCTGGGACACTTCCCGCAGTCGTACGAGCAGGCGACGATCGGCGGCTACGCGGCGACGCGCTCCGCCGGTCAGGCATCGAGCGGCTACGGCCGCTTCGACGATCTGGTCACGGCGATCGAGCTGACCTCGCCCGCGGGCAGGATCCGCACCCGGGAGACCCCCCACAGCGCCGCCGGCCCGTCGATCCGCGAGCTGGTGCTCGGCTCGGAAGGGACGCTGGGGGTGATCACCGAGGTCGTCTGCCGGGTCCGGCCGGCTCCGGAGCTGCGCTCCTACGAGGGCTGGGTCGCCGCGGACTTCGCCTCCGGCAGCGAGATCCTCCGAGAGCTCGCCCAGCGCGGCGAGATGCCGGATGTGCTCCGCCTCTCCGACGAGGAGGAAACCCGGGTCTCGCTCGACCTGGCGGGGACGGAGGGGCTGCGCAAGCGGGCGCTCGACGCCTACCTCGGCCTGCGCCGTCGCACAGGGGGTTCCCTGATCGTCTGCGGCTGGGAGGGCGAGCGCGAGGCGGTGCGGCGCCAGCGCTCGCTGGCCGGCCGCCGGCTGCGCGCGGGGGGCGCGGTGCCGCTC
>JBOGZI010000084.1:0-3795 GCA_050697275.1 Solirubrobacterales bacterium
GGACTGCCCTGCAGTCGGGGGTCGACGCTGTGGCCAATGCGGTCAAGGTGACCCTGGGCCCGAAGGGGCGCTACGTCGTGCTCGACAAGAAGTTCGGCGCGCCCACCATCACCAACGACGGCGTCACCATCGCCCGCGAGATCGAGGTCGAGGACGTCTTCGAGAACCAGGGTGCCCAGCTGGTCCGTGAGGTCGCCACCGCGACCAACGATGTGGCCGGCGACGGCACCACGACGGCGACTCTGCTCGCCCAGACCATCGTCCGTCACGGCCTCAAGAACGTGGCCGCCGGCGCCAACCCGCTCGGGCTGCGCCGCGGCATCGAGAAGGCCGTGGACCAGGTGGTCGCGGAGCTGCGCGAGAAGCAGTCGAAGGAGATCGCCGGCAAGGAGCAGATCGCCCGCGTCGCCGCGATCTCGGCGGCCGACGACGAGATCGGCAACATCATCGCCGACGCGATCGACAAGGTCGGCAAGGACGGCGTCGTGAACGTCGAGGAGGGTCAGACCTTCGGGATGGAGCTCGAGTTCACCGAGGGCATGCAGTTCGACAAGGGCTACATCTCGCCCTACATGGTCACCGACCAGGACCGCATGGAGGCCGTCCTCGAGGAGCCCTACATCCTGATCGCCAACCAGAAGATCGGCTCGGTGCGGGACATGCTGCCCGTGCTCGAGCAGGTGATGCAGGGCGGCAAGTCGCTGCTGATCATCGCCGAGGACGTCGAGGGCGAGAGCCTCGCGACCCTGGTGGTCAACAAGCTCCGCGGCACCTTCACCGGCGTGGCGGTCAAGGCCCCCGGCTTCGGCGACCGCCGCAAGCGGATGCTCGAGGACATCGGCGTCCTCACCGGCGGCGAGGTGATCACCGAGGAGATGGGCCTGAAGCTCGAGAACACCACGCTCGAGCAGCTCGGCAAGGCGCGCCGGGTGGTGGTCTCAAAGGACACCAGCACGATCATCGACGGCGCCGGCGAGGCCGCGCAGATCAAGGGCCGGATCAAGCAGATCAAGTCCGAGGTCGAGTCCACCGACTCCGACTTCGACCGCGAGAAGCTGCAGGAGCGGCTGGCGAAGCTGGCCGGCGGCGTCGCCGTGGTCAAGGTCGGGGCGGCCACCGAGACCGAGATGAAGGAGCGCAAGCACCGCGTCGAGGACGCCCTGCAGGCGACCCGGGCGGCGCTCGAGGAGGGCATCGTCCCGGGCGGCGGCGTGGCGCTGCTCAATGCCCAGGACTCGCTCGACCTCGACGGCTACGACGACGATGACGAGCGCACCGGCGCCCAGATCATCAAGCGGTCCCTCGAGGAGCCGATCCGGCAGATCGCCGAGAACTCGGGCTTCGAGGGCTCGGTCGTGGTCGAGAAGGTGCGCGGCATGAAGCCCGGCGAGGGCCTGAACGCCACCACCGGCGAGTTCGGCGACCTCGTCGAGGACGGGGTGATCGACCCCACCATGGTCGCCCGCTCGGCGCTCGAGAACGCCGCCTCGATCGCCAAGAACATCCTCACCACCGAGGCGATCGTGGCCGAGCCGCCCGAGAAGGAGCCGGCCGGCATGCCCGCCGGCGGCGGCATGCCGGACATGGGCGGGATGATGTAATTCGCCTCAACAGGCGAGTGCCCGCGCCAACGCGGGTTATGCGAGGGTGCTCCTCAGGAGCAACCCCTCTTATGAAAGCGGCCCGGGCTCAACCCCGGGCCTCTTCCATTCTCAGCCGCTCCCACCCGCTATGCGGACGAGCAGCCAGCGGCCACCGAACTCGACCACGTCGTCCCAGGCCGGGCGTGCCTCGCCAGGACTCGGTGCTAGGCTCGCCCGCTCGGTGGGTCCTGCGAAGAGGAGACGATGAACGGGAGGGGGGCCCAGGTCCTCGCCATCGCGCTGGTGGTGGGTGCGGCCGTCGCCGGCTGCGGCGATGAAGAGACGGATTCGAAGGAGGAATACATCGCGAAGGGCGATGAGATCTGCGCCTTGGGGACCTTCGAGGTCGGCAACCGGGCGCAGGCCCGCTACGGGATGCCGTCCCCCCCGCCGCAGCAGGCCCCGCAGTTCGCAAGGGAGGTGATCGTGCCGACGCTTCAGCGGGAGGTCGTCGCCGAGCTTCGCCAGCTCACCCCTCCAGCGGGCGATGAGGCCAAGGTAGACGCGATCTACGACGAACTCGAGCGGGCGCTTGACAGGCTGCGCTCGAACCCCGAGTTGATCACCGAGCCCGATGCCGGCGGAGCGTTCGACGAGGCCAACCGGCTCGCCCAGGCCTATGGCTTCCAGCAGTGCGGCTCGAGCTGACCGGCCCCGTCTAGACGGCGCGGGGCGCCGGCCCTGAGAGCACCTCGCCGATCGGCGTCGGGGCGATCCCGAGCCGCTGCGCATCGGCAGTGCCGCGCTCGCTGACCATTGGGACCTCCATCAGCTCGGCCTCCTGCCAGGTGGCGAAGGCGGTGGAGCCGGCCACCAGCTCGAGTGCCTGCAGCCCGGCACGGACGAGGGGCAGCGGGACGTGGAGCAGCGGCCGGTCCCGGCCGCTCGCCTCCAGGACGCGCTCGACTATCTCGTCGTAGGAGAGCGTCTCGGGTCCGGCGAGCTCGAAGCGACCTTCGCCCCTTGAGGACGAGACCGAATCCGGGTTACCGGGATCCTCGCCCCGGCCGCCGTTGAGGGCGGCGGCGACACAGGCGGCGACATCGCGCGCCCAGATCGGCTGGTAGCGGCACCGCCCCGATCCCGACACCGGCACGGCGGGCAGGGCGGTCAGCCGCTCCAGCAGCGTGATCCAAGGATCGCCGGGGCGATAGACGATCGAGGGCGCGAAGACGAAGGTCTCGAGCGGTGCGGAGTGGACAGCCCGCTCGGCCAGCGCCTTGGCGCGAAAGAAGCGGGTGCGCTGAAAGGGGGTCGCCCCGATCGCCGAGAAGAAGACGAACCGCTCGGCGCCGGCTCGCTCGGCGGAGCGCAGCAGCCGTACGGTGGCGAGCCCGTTGAGCTCCTCGATCGAGCCCTGCGCCTGGTCCCGGATGGTCGCCGCCAGGTGGATCACCGTGTCCACCCCGCGCATCGCGTGCCGCATCGAGAAGGGATCCGAGAGATCGCCGAGGGCGATCTGGACGTTCACCCGCTCCGCCCCGAGCCGGCGTGGGTCGCGCACGAGCGTGCGGACCTCCTCGCCCGCGGAGAGCAGCATCGGCAGCAGCTCGCCTCCTACCGTGCCCGTCGCGCCCGTCAGCAGGATCATCCGCGCACTGTAGCCAGGTGGCTGGGTCCGTCGCCTGACCTCCCTGGATGCCCGCCCGACGCTCCCCTCGCCTAAACTGTCGCGCTCACGCGGCGCCCCATGGGCGCCGCAATCGCACCCACGACTCGGAAAGGGAATGGCGTCTTGGCCTACGTCATCGCGGAGCCCTGTATCGGCACGAAGGACAACTCCTGCGTGGAGGTCTGTCCGGTCGATTGCATCCATCCGACGCCGGAGGAGCCCGACTACGACAACGCCGAGCAGCTCTACATCGACCCCGACGAGTGCATCGACTGCGATGCCTGCGTCGAGGCCTGCCCGGTGGACGCCTGCTTCGCCGAGGATCAGCTTCCCGAGGAGTGGTCGAAGTACACCGAGGTCAATCTCGACTACTACAAGTCGAAGGGCTGAGGCTTCCTCGCCGGACCTGAAGCAGGCGACGAAGCACCGAGGCTCGTCGTCGCGTAATCCGCCGGCGAGCCTCTGACGTTCCCCGGGAGGGACCGCTTTGCGGGCCTGGACCAATGTTCTACCGAGAAACACGGGGCGCCACCTCGATTC
>JBOGZI010000085.1:0-8224 GCA_050697275.1 Solirubrobacterales bacterium
GGACGTGGACGAGCACGTCGTGGTTGGCGAACCAGTCGTCGGGCAGGTCGGTGTTGATGTCCCTCGAGTGCGCCCGGACCCAGGAGAGCGCCGCCTGCGCTGACTCCTTCATCACGTCGCCGAGCTGGCCGGTGATCGTCAGCCGGCCCGAGCCCGGCATCGCGGTCGCCTCGATGAACAGCACCTCGCCGCCGACCGGCGTCCAGGCGAGGCCGGTGGCGACGCCCGGGTCCTTGGTCCGCCGGCGCAGCTCCGCGAAGAAGCGCTGCTTGCCGAGCAGCTCGCGGGCCCGCTTCGCGGAGATGCGGGCTTTGCCGTCACCCTTGCCCTCGGCCACCTCGCGGGCGACCTTGCGGCAGACGCTGCCGATCATCCGCTCCAGGTTCCGGACCCCCGCCTCGCGCGTGTACTCCTCGATGATCGCCACGATCGCGGGATCGGCGAACTCGATCTGCGCGGCCTTCAGCCCGTTCTCGGAGAGCTGGCGGGGCACCAGGTACTTCTTCGCGATGTGAAGCTTCTCGTCGACGGTGTAGCCGGCGAGCTGGATCACCTCCATCCGGTCCTGGAGCGGGACGGGGACCGTGTCGAGGATGTTCGCGGTGGCGATGAACATCACGTCGGAGAGGTCGAAGGGGAGGTCGAGGTAGTGGTCGCGGAAGCTGTTGTTTTGCGCCGGGTCGAGCACCTCGAGCATCGCCGAGGCGGGGTCGCCGCGGAAGTCAGCGCCCATCTTGTCGATCTCGTCGATCATGAAGACGGGGTTGCGGGTGCCGGCGTCGCGCAGCGCCCGGAGGATCGTGCCCGGCATCGCGCCGATGTAGGTGCGGCGGTGGCCGCGGATCTCCGCCTCGTCCCGGACGCCGCCGACCGAGATCCGCTGGAACTCGCGTCCGAGGGAACGCCCGATCGACTTGCCGAGGCTGGTCTTGCCGACGCCCGGCGGCCCCACGAAGCAGAGGATCGGACCCGGTGACTCCGGGTTGAGCTTGCGCACCGCGAGGTACTCGAGGATCCGGTCCTTCACCTTCTCGAGGTCGTAGTGGTCCTCGTCGAGCACCTCGCGCGCGTGGTCGATGTCGAGGTTGTCCTCCGTCTCCTTCGACCAGGGCAGCTCGACCAGCCACTCGAGGTAGGTGCGGATGACGCCGTACTCAGCGGCGATCGGGGGCAGCTTCTCTAGGCGTGAGAGCTCGCGCTCCGCGGCCTTCTTCGCCTCCTCGGGCAGCTCGGCTTCCTCGATCCGCCCGCGCAGCTCGTTCAGCTCCGCCTGCTGCTCGTCGCCCTCGCCCAGCTCCTCCTGGATCGCCTTCAGCTGCTGGCGCAGGAAGTACTCGCGCTGGCCCTTGTCGATCTCCGACTCGACCTGCGACTGGATCTTGGAGCCCAGCCTCACAACCTCCAGTTCCCTCGTGAGGATCTCGCTGAGGCGGCGCAGGCGCTTGTTGACGTCCACCTCCTCGAGCAGCCCCTGCTTCTCCTCGGTCGAGATGCGAAGCGCGCCGGCGATCAGGTGGCCGAGTGCCGAGGGGTCGTCGATGTTGGTGACGGCGAGCTGCAGCTCCTCGGGCAGATAGGGGATCGCCTCGATGATCTCGCTGAAGGTGTTCTGGACGTTTCGGGTGAGCGCCTCGAGCTCGTCGGAGGGCTCGAGCACATCGTGCATCGGCTCGATCTGCGCCACCAGGTAGGGCTCCTCGGTGACGTAGTCGACGATCCGGATCCGCTCGCCGCCCTGGACCAGGATCCGCAGCGTCCCGTCGGGGACCTTCATCATCCGGGCGACCTGCCCCGCGACCCCGACCGGGTAGAGGTCGCCCGGCCCCGGCGAGTCGTTCTCGGGGTCCTTGGAGGCGACCATCGCCAGCATCCGGTTGCCGGAGAGGACGTCGTTGACCAGCTTGATCGAGCGCTCCTGGCCCACCGCGAGCGGGGTCAGGGTGTCGGGGAAGGTGACGGTCTCTCGCAGCGGCAGGACGGGCAGCGCATCCGGCAGCGGTTCGTGGTCCCTGACCGCCTGCTCGACGTCGGGAACCTCCACCACCTCCAGCTCTGGCGTCTCCACTTGTGCCATCTCAGGCGTCCTCCCGTGAGGGGATTCCACTACTCGGCGCGCTCGATCGGGACCTGCCGCGCCTCCCGCTGCAGCCGCACGGGCAGCTCGACCCGGAGGATCCCGTCCTCGTATGTCGCCTGCGCATCCTCCGCGTCGACGTCGACCGAGAGCTCGACGATCCGCCGGAAGGGGCCGGAGGGCAGCTCGACCTGCTGATAGGTCCGGCCCTCGGTCTCGCGCACCGGTCGCTCCCCGCTGATCACCAGGGCGCGCCCCTGGACCTCGAGGTTGACGGCGTCCAGCTCGATCCCCGGCAGCTCGACCTTGACGATCGCCCGGTCGGGGGGCCCCTCGCCGCAGTAGTAGACGTCCACTCGCGGTACGAAGGCAGCCGGCTGACGCCGGTTGCGATACCCGGCCTGATCCCAGAAGTCGCCGAGTAGCTCGTCCATCTCCCGGCGCATCCGGGCGAAATCTGCGAAGGGGTCTCGCTGACTGGTCATCGAAAAAAGAGTAGCCGCCTAGACCTAGATCTCGTACTCGGCGCCCTCGCGGGCCACCTCCACCGGGGCGCCGAAGCCGCGCCCGGCCTGCTCGCGGGCCCACTCGTCGCCGAGCTCGTCGGAGATGTGGGTGATCACGACCCGCTTCGCCCCCGCGCGCCTGCCGTGCTCCCCGGCCTCCTCCGGGGTGAGGTGCCCCCGGACACCGGTTCGCTCCGGCCGGGGTAGGGTCGCCTCGACCAGCAGGAGGTCGGCGTCGCGCGCGATCTCGACCAGCTCGTCGGCGGGACGGGTGTCCGCGCTGTAGGTGAGCTTGCCGGCGCCGTCGGCGCTGAGGTTGACGGCGAAGGTGTCGATGAAGTGAGGCACGGGATGGAAGCTGGCCCGGATGCCGCCGATCTCGACGGTCTCTTCGGCCTCGTACTCCTCGATCGCGAAGGCCCGCTCGATCAGGTCGTCGTTGCCCCATGCGCCGGTGACATGGCGGAAGGTCCGGATCGCGCCGCGCGGCACGATCAGCCTGGGGCGAGCCGGCGAGTCGGTGCCGGGGAAGGTGTGGACCGGGACCGGCTGCTGACGGGGGGAGTAGATCAACGCGTAGGCGAAGGGGATCAGGTCGAGCCAGTGGTCGGCGTGCAGGTGGGAGAGGACGACGGCGTCCACGTCGACGTACTCGATCCGCTCGCGGAGCTTCCCGAACACCCCGTTGCCGCAATCAAGCAGCAGGGTCGTCTCCCCGGCCTCGACCAGATAGCCGCTGCAAGCGCCCCCGGCGTCCTGCCAGGAGGGCGACTTGCCCAGCACGGTAACTCTCAAGAGGCGAGCCTCATCGCGGTCCCCTGCGGGACTCTAAAGGTGGTCGCTACGCCGCGTGCTGGGGAAGCGCCGCCGAGGGGGCGGCGGGAGCGCCGCCCGACCTGGCGAGCAGCGCGGGCTGCTGCGGCGGGACAAGCCCGTCCGGCGTGTCGGGCCGGAAGGTGGGGCAGGGCCGGTCGAGGCCGAGAGCGCAGAGGTTGCGGCGGCGAAAGAAGCACTGATCGCATGAAACCGCAGCGTTCCGTGACCGAGCCTCGGCCAAGATCCTTCCCCTTCCTATCTCTATAGGTGACTCGCCGGAGCCCTTGGTGATGCTGGCTCCTACGACGCTTGCATCATGCCATCTCGCCAGGCACGCGTCAGGCACGATCTCGCAAATGGCGATGATCCAGTTTTGGGTTCCTCTCGAGCCTCCCGCTAAGACCGAAGATCGAGATGGCGACGCTAGACTTTTTTCGCCGTGGCGCACGAGCGCACATCCCAACTCTCGGCCTCGCCGCCGATGTTCGAGAGCCGGTTCCTCGACTTCTTCTCCCGCGTCCACCCCTCGGTGCCGGCGATCGTCTTCGTCCCCGTCGTGGCCGGCGGCGTCTGGCTCGGCATCGACCGGGGCCTGGACGGCCTCGAGGCCGCCCTCCTGGTCCTCGGCGGGCTGGCGATCTGGACGCTGACCGAGTACTGGCTCCACCGCCTGATCTTCCACTGGGAGCCGAAGTTCCGGGGCGGCGACCGGCTCCACTTCATCATCCACGGCGTCCATCACGACCACCCCAATGACGCGATGCGGCTGGTGATGCCGCCGGCGGTCAGCATCCCGCTCGCGGCCCTCTTCCTCGGCGCCTACGTGCTGATCTTCGGGACGCCCGCGGCCTTCCCCCTGTTCTCGGGCTTCATCGTGGGCTATCTGGCCTACGACTACACCCATTACCACCTGCACCACCACGCCCCGAGGACGAAGCTGGGCAAGCAGCTGCGCGAGCAGCACATGCGCCATCACTTCCAGGACCACCGCTTCGGCTTCGGCGTCTCCTCCCCCCTCTGGGACGTGATCTTCCGGACGCTGCCTAGGCGGCGCAGGGCTGAGCCGGGATCGACGCCGTCCCGCGCCGTCGACTAGCCGACTCGGCTCACCTCTAGGTGACCGGATTGGGCGGCGTCTCGCCTTCGAGCACGGCGATCACGTTGTCGGCGACCGCCCGCGCCATCCCGTCACGCGCCGCCACCGTGGCGGAGCCGATGTGGGGCAAAAGCACGCAGCGCGGCGCCTCCAGCAGCGCCTCCGGGACTCGGGGCTCGTTCTCGTAGACGTCCAGCCCGGCGGCGCCGAGCGTCCCAGCGGCGAGGGCGGCCGCCAGCGCCTCCTCGTTCACCAGCGGCCCCCGCGAGGTGTTGACCAGCACGCCGTCCGGGCCGATCAGCTCCAGCTCGGGGGCGCCGATCAGCCGCTTCGTCTCCTCCGTCGCGGGAGCGTGAAGGCTCACCACGTCGGAGGCCTCGAGCAGCTCCGGCAGCGGCAGCATGCGGGCGCCGAGCTCGCGCTCGGCCTCGGGCTTCGGGCTCCTCGCCGTGTAGGTGATCCGGGCTCCGATCGCGTGGACCAGCTCCGCAAAGCGTCCGCCGATCCTGCCCATGCCGACCACCCCGACCGTCGCACCGCTCAGCTCGAGACCGCGGTAGGCCGCCGGGTCCCAGCCCCGCCACTGGCCCGCCCGCAGGTCGCGCTCGGCGTCGCTCATCCGCCGCGCCGCCGCCAGGGTGAGCGCCAGCGCCAGCTCGGCGGTGGCCTCGGTGAGGACGCTGGGGGTGTTTGTCACCACCACTCCCCGCTCGGCGCAGGCGCCAAGGTCGACGTTGTCGTGCCCCACCGCGAAGTTGGCGACCACCTTCAGGCCCTCGCCGGCGGTGTCGAGCAGCTCAGCGTCCACGGGGACGCTCGGGTCGGCGACCAGTGCCGCTGCACCCGGCACCAGCTCCAGCAACTTGGCGCGGGTGGCCTCGAGGCCCCCCTCGCGCACCTCGTAGCGCTCGCGCAGCGGCTCCAGGCCGGCCGGAAGCAGGGCGCGGGCAACTACGACCATCTGTCCTGCCTCACCCATCGTTTCGGACGCTAACGGTTACAGTGAAGTAACACGGTTTGAGGGTTAATCGATAGGGGAAGGACGGGACACATGCCACAGGGAAGTAACACGGTGGATCGGGCTCGAGCGCTGCTCGAGCAGCGGCGATCCGAGCTGCATGACGAGCTGCGCCAGATCGAGAAGGCGATCTCCGGACTCGGGGGAAGGCGGGGACCGGGTAGGCCGCGCGGGTCCACGCGCCGGCGCCGGGCACGTGGCGGAGGGCGAGCCGACCAGGCGGTCAGCCTGATCAAGAGGAACCCCGGGATCACGGTTTCCGAGCTCGGCAAGAAGATGCGCCTCAAGGCTCCCAATTACCTCTACCGGGTCCTCCCGGACCTGGAGAAGGAGGGGCGGATCCGCAAGAAGGGGAAGGGCTACCACGCCGCGTAGCCCCGGCTTCCCCGCTCAGATCAACCCGAGCTGCTTGACCGCGTCCCGCTCCTCCTTGAGCTCGGCGACCGTCGCCTCGACCTTCTCGCGGTAGGCATCGCCGACCCTAAGCCCTTCGACGAGCTTCCACCCGCCGTCCGAGCAGGTGCAGGGGAAGCCGGCGATCAGCCCCTCGTCGATCTCGTAGGAGCCATCCGAGGGGACCGCCATCGAGACCCAGTCTCCGTCGGGAGTGTCGAGCATCCAGTCTCTGACGTGGTCAATCGCGGCATTTGCGGCCGACGCTGCGCTGGAGGCGCCGCGCGCGTCGATGATCGCGGCGCCACGCTTCGCCACCGTCTCGATGAACTCGCCGAGGATCCACTCATCGTCGTGGACCTCTGTCCAGGCGGGCTTCCCGTTCACCTTCGCGTTGCCGATGTCGGGCACCTGGGTGGTCGAGTGGTTTCCCCAGATCGTCATGTTCGTAATCTCCCCAGCCCCGACCCCGAGCTTCTTCGCGAGCTGGGCGATCGCCCGGTTGTGGTCGAGTCGGACCATCGCGGTGAACCGCTCGGCGGGAACCCCGTCGGCGTTCGACTTCGCGATCAGGCAATTCGTGTTCGCCGGGTTGCCGACCACCAGCACGCGAATGTCGTCGGCGGCGCCGGCGGCGATTGCCTCACCCTGCGGCTTGAAGATCGCGCCGTTCGCCTCGAGCAAATCGGAGCGCTCCATCCCCTTGCCGCGCGGCCGCGCCCCCACCAGCAGGGCGACGTTGGCGCCGTCGAAGGCCACCTTGGGATCGTCATGGATGTCGATGCCGGCGAGCAGCGGGAAGGCGCAGTCGTCGAGCTCCATCGCGGTCCCCTCGGCGGCCTTGACCGCGTCGGGGATCTCGAGCAGCGAGAGGTGGACCGGGGTGTCGTCGCCGAGCATCTGGCCGCTCGCGATCCGGGGCAGGATCGCATAGCCGATCTGGCCTGCGGCGCCGGTGACGGTGACCTTTATGGGTCCCTCTGCCATCGAGGGCGCATCCTAGTCAAGGGGGCGAAACCCCCGCCGGGGCGACTTACCGTTCGTATGGAACGCAAAGGCGCCCGGCATAGCGGAACGGGAAAGATCGCGGCGGTCGCAGCCCGCCAGCACGGTGTCGTCTCGGTGTCTCAACTCCGCAGCTGCCAGCTGTCGGAAGTGCAGGTCCGCAAGCTGTGCGCCCGCGGCTTGCTCCACCGGGTCCACCGCGGGGCGTATTCGGTCGGCAACCCACGCCTGTCACGGCAGGGGCGGTGGATGGCCGCGGTACTCGCCTCCGGACCCGGTGCCGCTCTCAGCCATGGTCATGCCGCTGCGCTATGGGGCATCCGGTCCCGTTCGCCTTCGGGCCCAGTCGACGTGGTGCTCAGGACGCGTGACGGACGCAACCGGCGCGACGGGATCCGGGTGCACCGACCGCGTGTCCTGCGTGAGGAGGAGTTCACGAGCTACCGCGGGATCCCGGTCACCTCGGCGGCTCGAACCGTCCTCGATCTCGCACAGTACCTGCGGGGTCGCCGGCTTGAGCGGGCCGCCGACGAGGCGCAGCGTCTTCGCCTCTGCGCGGTCGAGGACCTAGCCGAGATGCTCGATGCGCACCGGGGACACCCCGGCCATCGCCACCTGCTCGGCGTTCTGGCTCGTCACGAAATCGGCTCGACCCTCACGCGGAGCGAGCTCGAGGAGCGCTTCCTTGATCTGTGCCGCCGACACGGCCTGGCCAAGCCGCTAGTCAACAGCCTCTTGTTCGATTACCTCGTCGACTTCCACTGGCCCGCGGCGCGGGTCGTGGTTGAACTCGACGGATACGCCAGTCATGGCACTCGAACAGCATTCGAACGCGACCGCGATCGCGACAGCACCCTGACCGCGGAGGGGTACGTCGTCCTCCGCTTCACCTGGCGCGATCTGGCCTCACGCAGGGGTGTCGTCGCACGCAGGGTGGGCCAGACCCTGGCTGCCCGAATGAACCGGCCCGTCGCCCCCGCGGGGCGACTAACCGTTCATATAGACCGGTAAGTCGCCCCGCTGAGGTCAGCTAGACATCGCGGTCTTCAGGTTCTCGTCGATCGCGGCGAGGAACTCCTCGGTGTTGAGGAACTCCTGGTCCGGTCCGACCAGCAGCGCCAGGTCCTTGGTCATTTTGCCGCTCTCCACGGTCTCGACGCAGACCCGCTCCAGGGTTTCCGCGAACTCGATCACCTCGGGGGTCTCGTCCATGCGGCCACGGGCGGCGAGGGCCCGGGTCCAGGCGAAGATCGAGGCAATCGGGTTGGTGGAAGTCGGTTTGCCCTGCTGGTGCTGGCGGTAGTGGCGGGTGACCG
>JBOGZI010000086.1:0-7040 GCA_050697275.1 Solirubrobacterales bacterium
CTCCAACCGCTTCTACGAGATCGTCCTCGGCCCCTCGATGGCCTACACCTGCGCCTGCTTCCCGACCGCCGACGCGACCCTGGACGAGGCCCAGGCGGAGAAGCACGACCTCGTCTGCCGCAAGCTGGCGCTGAAGCGCGGCGACCGGCTACTCGACGTCGGCGCCGGCTGGGGCGGCATGGTGATGCACGCCGCCGAGAACTATGGGGTGAAGGCGCTCGGGGTGACCCTGTCCGAGCCGCAGGCCGCCTGGGCCCAGGAGAAGATCACCGAGCGCGGGGTCTCCGACCTCGCCGAGGTCCGTTTCCTCGACTACCGCGACGTCACCGAGCCCGAGTTCGACGCCGTCTCCTCGATCGGGCTCACCGAGCACATCGGCGCCGCCAACCTCCCCTCCTACTTCAGCTTCCTGGCGGGCAAGCTGCGGCCCGAGGGCCGGATGCTGAACCACACGATCACCCGCCCGTCCAACCTGGAGCGCCACCGCGCCGGCAAGTTCATCGACCGCTACGTCTTCCCCGACGGCGAGCTGGAGGGCCCCGGCACGATCCTCTCGGCGATGCACGACAACGGGTTCGAGGTGCGCCACGAGGAG
This sequence comes from Solirubrobacterales bacterium, assembly GCA_050697275.1. Taxonomy (GTDB): domain Bacteria; phylum Actinomycetota; class Thermoleophilia; order Solirubrobacterales; family 70-9; genus JBOGZI01. The sequence continues at coordinate 596 of JBOGZI010000086.1, forward strand.
AACCTTCGCGAGCACTACGCGATGACCCTGCGGGAGTGGGGGGCCAACCTGGAGCGCGGCTGGGAGGAGGCGGTCCGGGAGGTCGGGGAGCGGCGGGCGCGCGTCTGGCGCCTTTACATGGCGGCGTCCCGGTTCGGCTTCGACCGCAACACGATCCAGCTCCACCAGACCCTGGGCGTCAAGGTCGCCGCGGGCGGGCGCTCCGGCATGCCGCTGCGCCCCGACTGGGGCGAGACCAGGACCGCCGCCAAGAGCGAGGCCCGGTCCGAGAGCGAGGCCCGGTCCGAGAGCGCGGCCGCGGTCTGAGCGGCCGGCTGCGAAGGAGCTCGTCGAGGGCCCGGGGCTAGCGCCGGGCCTTCTCCTCGAGCCGCTCCGCGAGCCGGTTCATGCCGCGCTCCCGGGCGGCCTTCGCCGCGGCGCGGTAGTCGGTCCGCTTGTCCCGCGGACGCCCGACCTTCTCCTCCCGCAGCGTGGCGATCTCCTTGAAGGCGCGAAGCTGGTCCGGGTTCTCGGTCAGCGCCTTCCGAAGCCCGGGCCGCGGCTCGCGGAAGCCGGACTCGAGCACCTTCTCCAGGGACCCGTGCTTGCGCAGCAGCTCGGCCGCGCCCTTCTCGCCGACGCCCCTGGCGCCGGGGAGCCCGTCGGAGGGGTCGCCCCGCAGCGCGATGAAGTCCGGGACCAGCTTCGGCGGGATCCCGTAGCGGCGCTTCACCTCCGCCGGGCCGATCACCTCACCGCCCTGCTTGCCGGTGCTGACATAGAGGACCTTGGTGGACCCGTCCGCGCACTGGAACATGTCCCGGTCGCCGGTCATCAAGAGGGTCCGCCCGCCGGCCTTGCTCTCCCTCTTCGCATAGGAGCCGAGCAGGTCGTCGGCCTCCAGTGCGTCGGCGACCGTCACCGTCCAGCCGAAGGCGCTGAAGAAGTCCGGCATGTCGGCCCACTGCGGCTCGAGCTCCTCCGGGAAGGCCGCCTCGCGCTCGGCGTGGTAGGCGGGGAATAGCTCGGTTCGGTAGGGGGCGGCGTCCGGCCCGACGCAGAGCACCACGGCGCGCGGGTCGTGCCGTTCGACCTCCCGGAGGATCATGTTGGCGGTGCCGAGCAGCGCGTTCACCGGGTTGCCGTCCGGCCCCCTGATCGACTTCGGCAGCGCGTAGAAGGCGCGGAACAGCAGCGAGGGGGTGTCGACGACGAGCAGGGGTCTAGGCATGCCGCGAGCTTAAGACTCGTGCCTACGGGCCCCGAGTTTGTTGAGGTTCGACTGTGAGCTTCAGCACTCCGCTTTAGATGCCGATGCTGTTGCTGTAATGCCTCGGCATGGAGGAGGGATCGGCGTAGGCAGACGCCGGCTACGGAGGGGAATCGCACCGGTTGCGGCCGGCGCGCTGCTTGCGGCGCTCGTCTTCGCCGACACGGCCGCCACCCAGCTGACCGGGGCGAACTGCACGCGGGGCGAGAAGCAGACGATCGAGACGGGGATCGTCAAGGCGATCGGCTGCTGGACCGAGGCGACGAACAGCGCCGGCCAGCAGGTCCACACGGCCCGGTTCGAGGACCAGGTCGATGGCGGCATCGACCTGAACGGCTTCGTGGTCACGGGGCCCGCGGGCGGGGCGCTGCAGATCAACGAGTCGACCCGCGAGGTGACCAGTGTGGTCGCCTCCAGTGGGGCCGCCGCCCCCAACGCCCAGCTCCAGTCCCGCAACTGGCCATCCACCGGCCAGCTCAACAACCTCGGCCTTCCGTTCACGCTCGACTTCATCGCGCCGGAGAAGAGCGGGCTGTTGCTCGAGACGCTCCACCTCGGCTCGAACAGCGTCGCGGGGGCGCTGGCGGGCCTCTCGCCGGTGGGCACCATCGAAACGCCGGTACGGCTCGAGGAGGAAGGGACCGGCTCGATGGACCTGACCGTCGCGCTGGCCGGGATCTTCACCCTGAAGGGCAAGCCGCAGTCGGTCACGATCGACCTGCCGACCTCATCGGGGGAGGGGACCAAGCTCGACGGCTTTGACCTCGAGCTGGAGGAGATCGACGCCGTCAAGTTCCTGACGATCAACGAGCTCTCGGCGAAGTACTCCGCCTCCACGAAGGTGATCGCCGGCTCGGCGAACCTGACCCTCCCCGCCATGTCGAAGACGAAGGGCTTCGGCGCCGCCTTCCAGCTCGACAACGGCGTCCTCAGCAAGCTCAGCTTCAGCGTGCACGGAACCAAGATCCCGATCGGGGCGGCGGGCTTCCTCACCGACATCGCGGGCGGCTTCAGCTTCCAGCCCGTGCAGGCGCTCGACTTCGACAAGTGGTGCAAGTCCCAGGGGTTCGAGAAGGCGGTGATCGTCGGAGCCGATCACGGCACGGGCGCGGCCTACCGCTGGTACTGCCAGAAGGGGGGCAAGAACACGGGGCTCAGTGCCAACGCCGCCTGCCAACACCAGACCGGCAACCAGGCGTCCGTGGCCCGCAGCATCGACACCACCAGCGCCTACTCCTGGCAGTGCGTCGGCGGCATCAGCAGCGGCGCCACCAGCTTCGACCTCTCGGCGAACGCCAGCCTCGGGGCGGACTTCGGCCCGGTCGTCCCCTCTCCATTCGGCACGATCGAGCCGATCAGGGTCGATTCCTCGCTGGGCATCGGCTATGGCGCCGGGGGACTGCTGATCCAGATACACGGTGGGCTCGCCCTCTTTCGACTCCCGGTCGGCGACGCCTATCTGATCATCAACACCCACTCCGGGGTCGCGTTCGGCGTCGGCCTCGGGATCGGCTTCCCGAGCTTCCGCAACAACGAGAACGATCCCTTCTACATCGGGGCGAGGGTGGACGGCTGGGTCGGCGGGGGCCACTTCCAGCTCGACGGGAAGGGCCGCATCGCGGTCTTCAACCTGAAGCTCCTGGACGGCGAGATCCTGGTCAACGACCGGGCCGTCGCGGCCTGCTGGACCGTCATAGGCGTGCCCGGCGGAGCCGTCTACCAGTACGGCGGCGTAGTAAAGACCTTCGGCATCGGCTGCGGCCTCGGCGACTACAAGGAGCAGTTCCAGGGCGGCGGCAGCGCGGCGGCGGCCGCTGGCCGGACGCGCAAGTTCGACCTGAGTGGGGAGCAGAAGGTCCTCACGGTCAAGGGCGCCGGCGCGCCTCCCAAGTTCACGCTTCGCTCGCGCGACGGCCGCCGCTTCCGCACCCCCACCGACTCCCCCTCCGAGCTGAACGACGACCACGCCTTCATCATCAACGAGTTCACCGACACCACCCACGTTGTCATCCCCGACCCGAAGGGCAAGTGGAAGGTTGTCCGGGACAACGATTCGGTGCCTATCACCAGTCTCAAGGCGGCGCGGGAGGTTCCCAAGGAGCGCGTCAAGGCTCACGTCGAGGGCAAGGGACACACCCGCACGCTGGTCTGGGACTCGCTCAATCGCCCCAACACCCGGCTGGTCTTCACCGAGCTGCTGCCGGGCGGCACCGAGGTGCCCATCCTCCACACCGGGAGGGCCAGTGGCCGCAAGCGATTCAAGGTCGTGCGCGGCAGCCAGTACGGCAAGCGACGCCTGCACGTCACGATCATCCATGGCCATGGCTCCCGCCAGCAGGGCGTGCACGATCACTACACCGTCAACCCACCGGGGAAGATGGCCGCGCCCCGGAGGGTCTCGGCCTGGCGCCACGACCATGGCGTCTACGTGACCTGGAGCGGGGTCGAGGGAGCCCACGGCTACCTGGTCGAGGTCTCGACGGCGGCCGCCGGCGATCGCCGGGCGAGCAACTACGTACGGAAGGTCTCGGCGGACACGCGCAGGGTCGCCATCCCCCACCACCCCGACGGTGAGAGGGGCGTCGCCAAGGTCTTCGCGCTCAACTCCGACGACAAGCTGGGGCGCAAGGCGAGGCAGGGCTTCGCCCCCAGCCCGTCGGCCCGGGGCCTCCGCGAGGCGGCGCGGCGGAGCGCCAAGTCCGCGGTGGTCCGGCGCGGAGGCGTCGCGGTCCGGATGCAGTGCCCGGAGCACGGCCACTGCCGCGTCGAGGCGGAGCTGCGCCGGCGGGGGCGCCGGGTCTCGAGCACCAGCTTCCAGCAGGCCCCCGACACCTTCCACCTGCTGCGGCTGAAGGCGAAGGGGGGCACCGATGACCTCCGCCTCGTCGTCAAGCTGAGCCGCACCGGCGAGCAGGCGAAGGCCAAGGCCACGCCGAAGCGGTAGCGCGGCGATCCGCTACCAGCGAACGGGCAGCGACTTGAGCTGGTTGAGGAAGGGGGAAAGGACGTACTCGGGCTTGCCGGCGAGCTCCACCGGGTTGCCATCGGGCCCCTTGATGCTCTTGGGGAGCGCGTAGAAGGCCCGGAACAGCAGGGAGGGCGTGTCGACGACGAGCAGGGGCCGAGCCACACCCGAGACGCTGACGGCGCTCGGGGGGAGAGGGTCGGCACTTGCGCGGCTCAGGCATGCAATGGAGTTCACTCGCCACGCGAGAAACGAGATGCGGCTCTACTCGATCAGCAGGGCAGAGGTAGAGGCAGTGGTTGACTCCCCGCTGACGAGCTCGTCTGATCGCCGAGGGAACCCCCGCCTGACGGGCCCGGCGAACGACCGAATCATCGTCGTCGTCCTGGCCCGAGATGACCCTAGTCTTGTGATCACCACATTCGAACGGAGCTGAGATGCGCGCCGAGTACGACAGCAAGGCAGATGCGATCTCGATCGTGCTGGTCCCGGGCACCGAGGGAGCAAGTGGGGACGAGGTCCATGAACGCGCCGTCGTTGCGATCGCCGGTGGTCGGCCAGTCGAGATTCAACTCCTCTATCCGTCCCTGGGGACTGACGAGCCCCTGGGCGCGGCGGCCGGCCGCTACTCACTCGACGCCGAGGCTCTGGAGGCGGCGGCGCGAGCGGCGCTCGCCGCGCCCAACCGTCCCGTCGAGGTCGACCTGGGGGCGGCCCTGTAGGCGCCAGCTTCCCGGCCGGGCTACCAGCGGACCGGCAGCGACTTCAGCTGGTTGAGGAAGGGGGAGAGGACGTACTCGGGCTTCCCGGCCAGGTCCATGCTGGGGAAGCGCTTCAGCGTCTCCTCGAAGAGGATGCGCAGCTCGAGCCGAGCTAGGGCGGCGCCGAGGCAGAAGTGGCGCCCGCCGGCGCCGAAGGCCTGGTGCTCGGGGTTGCGGTGGACGTCGAAGGTCTGGGGATCCTCGTAGACGTCCTCGTCGCGGTTCGACGAGAGGTACCACATCACCACCTTCTCGCCCTCCTTCACCGGGCAGCCGCGGATCTCGGTGTCGCGGGTGGCGGTGCGCCGGAAGTGGGCGAACGCGGGATACATGCGCAGGCACTCCTCGACCGCCCCGGGGATGAGCGACGGATTGTCCACCAGCATCTTCATCTGCTCGGGGTGCTCCATCAGCGCCCGCATCCCGCTGGTGTAGGTGGCCTTGGTCGAGTCGTTGCCGGCGGCGACCAGCAGGAAGAAGCCCATCACGATCTCGTGCTCCTCGAGCTTCTCGCCGTCGACCTCGGCGTGCACCAGGACGCTGGTCAGATCGTCGGTGGGATTCTCGCGCCGCTCGCTGATCAGCTCGCGGCAACGCTCGAAGATCTCGGGGATGTCCTTCTCGAGGATCTCCTCGAGCCCGCCGGGGTTCAGGTCCGGATCCCCGAGCCCGAGCGCCGCGTTCATCAGCCTCGCCCAGGTGGCGTCGTCCTCCTCGGCGATCCCCATGAAGCTGCCGATCACCCGGGAGACGACCGGCTGGGCGATCTCGGTGACCAGCTCGCAGCCGCCGCGCGGGGCGACCTCGTCGAGCACCCCCTCGGTGATCGCGCGGATCCGGGCCTCGTGCTCGGCGATCCGCTTCGGCGTGAAGCCACGCTGGAAGAGCATCTTCAGCCGGTCGTGCTTGGGCGGGTCCTGGGCGATGAACATCGCCCGGGTGAGCTCGAGCGGGATCGCGTGGGTGAGCCCGGTGACCCCGCCGCGCTCCGAGGAGTAGGTCTCCCAGTCGAGGCTGACCTCGCGGACGTCGTCGGCCTTGGCGACCGACCAGAACCCCTCCTCGGCGGGGTACTCGTTGATCTCGCTCCAGTGCACGGGGCAGCGCGAGCGCAGCTCGGTGAAGATCTCGTGGGGCGGGCCGTGCTCCCAGTTCTCGGCGTCGGGGACGTCGATCCGGTCGAGGTCCTCGAGTCGCTCCCGCTCCGTCCGCGCTTCCATCCCGGCCACAATACTGGCTGACCGGCCAGTCCCGTGAGATCCGCCGGCGCGGGGTCCGCTCGGAGCGCGGAACGGGGAGGCGTAGCAGGAGGGTCGTCGGGTAGAACACTGCTCTTGGCCGCGACCGCCAGATCCCTGCTCGCCCTCGGGCTCGCATCCGCCCTGCTGGCCGCCGGGTGCGGCGGTGACGACGAGGAGGACGCGGCCACCCAGCCGGCCGCCGCCCCCACCGTCGCGCAGCCCACGGCGC
>JBOGZI010000087.1:0-3731 GCA_050697275.1 Solirubrobacterales bacterium
CCACCCACCTGGTCGAGGGGATGACCGTCCACACCGACCGGATGCGCGAGAACCTCGAGCTCACCCACGGCGCCCTGTTCAGCCAGCGGGCGCTGACCGCACTGGTCGAATCGGGGATGAAGCGCGATGACGCCTACCGCCTGGTCCAGGAGAGCGCCCAGCGGGCCTGGGACGAGGGAACCGACTTCCGCGAGCTGATCGGCAAGGCCGCCCCCGATCTCGACCTCGACTCCGTCTTCGACTACGACGCCTACCTGAAACACGTGCCCGAGGTCCTCGCCCGCCTCGACGGGCTCACCTGACTGAGGCCGGTCCCACCGAGTCCCGGCTGAACCTGCCCCCGCGGGGTGTGAGATGCTCGCTGCGGTGATCCTCTACACCTGTGGACAGAAGACGCACGGCCCCGCTTTCGCCCACCCCTGCGGCAGGGCGGGCAAGGCCCTCGACAGGGCGGGCTATGAGTACGAGGTGCGCCCGGTCAAGGGCTACCGCTTCGTTCCCTGGACCCGGCCGAGCCGCAAGAAGGACCGCGCCGAGATCATCGCCCTGAGTGGCACGCCCGAGGTGCCTGTGCTGGTGCTCGACGACGGCACCGTGATCTCGGACTCGAGCCGGATCGCGCGGTGGGCGCGCGAGCACCCGCGCGAGCGCGCCTCGGCCTAAGCGGCAACCGGCACGCGCTCCCGCTTCCCCACGACCACGACCCGCGTCCCGTGGCGCGGCGGAGAGCCGTTGTTAGCATCGCCGCAGATGGCCACCGCCCTCGCCGACCTGAAGCTGCACGCCTCCGGCAAGGTCCGGGAGATCTACGCGGACGAGGACGAGCTGATCATGGTCGCGTCGGACCGGATCTCCGTCTACGACGTCATCCTGCCCACGGAGATCCCGGACAAGGGCCGTGTCCTCACCCAGATGTCCCTCTTCTGGTTCGAGCTGACCGGCGAGATCTGCCCGAACCACTTCGTCTCCGAGGACGTTCCGCCCGAGGCCGCCGGGCGCGGGATGCGGGTGCGGAGGCTGAGGATGTACCCGGTGGAGTGCGTCGTCCGCGGCTACCTCTCGGGGTCGGGCTGGCGCGAGTACCGCGAGACCGGGGCCGTCTGCGGGATCGAGCTCCCGGCGGGGCTGACCGAATCGGATCGGCTGCCCGAGCCGATCTTCACGCCCGCGACCAAAGCCGAGCTGGGCGACCACGACGAGAACGTCGACTTCGACCGGGCCACGGAGATCATCGGCGACCGGGCCCTGATGGAGGAGCTGCGGCGGATCTCGATCGAGATCTACCGCCGCGGCGCGGAGCACGCAGCGGAGCGGGGAATCATCCTCGCCGACACCAAGTTCGAGTTCGGCCGCCACGCCGGCGCCGAGATCGTGCTCGGCGACGAGGTGCTGACGCCCGACTCCTCGCGCTTCTGGCCGGCCGACAGCTACGAGCCGGGGCGGGCGCAGGCCTCCTTCGACAAGCAGTACGTCCGTGACTACGCCGACTCGACCGGCTGGGATCACACTCCGCCCGGCCCCGAGCTCCCGGACACCGTCGTCCAGGCCACCCGCGCCAAGTACGTCGAGGCCTTCGAGCGGATCACGGAGCGGAAGCTCGACTAGGGGCGCCTTGGTGGCCGCTACATTGACTCCGTGAAGGCCAAGGTGCTGATCCGGCCGAAGCAGGGAATCCTCGACCCGCAGGGGAAGGCGGTCGAGCGGGCGCTGCCCGCGCTCGGCTTCGAGGGCGTCTCCAACGTCCGCGTCGGGCGGCTGGTCGAGCTCGAGGCCGACGACCCCGCCGAGCTCGACTCGCTCTGCGAGAAGCTGCTCGCCAACCCGCTGATCGAGGACTACGAGATCGTCATGGACGGCGACGGATGATCGGCGTCCTTCAGTTCCCCGGCTCCTGCGACGAGCGCGACGCGCTGGCGGCCTGCCAGCGGGTCGGCGAGGCGCGGCTGGTCTGGCACGAGGAGACCGACCTCGCGGGGATCGACGCGGTGGTCGTGCCCGGCGGCTTCTCCTACGGCGACTACCTGCGCGCGGGGGCGATCGCGCGCTTCTCCCCCGCAATGGAGACCGTCACCGCGTTCGCCGCCGGGGGCGGGCCGGTGCTCGGGATCTGCAACGGCTTCCAGGTGCTCTGCGAGGCGGGCCTGCTGCCCGGGGCGCTGCTTCCGAACGATGGCCTTCGCTTCGTCTGCCGCCAGGTGGAGCTCCTCGCCGAGCCGGTCGACTCGCCGTGGACCCGCGAGATCGAGGCGGGACAGCGGCTGTCCGTCCCGATCAAGCACATGAGCGGCCGCTACTACGCGCCCGACGAGATGCTCGACGAGCTGGAGGCGAGCGGCCGGGTCGCCTTCCGCTACGCACCCGGCCACAACCCGAACGGCTCCGTCCGCGACGTCGCCGGGGTCGTCAGCGAGGCCGGCAACGTGCTCGGCCTCATGCCCCACCCCGAGCATGCGGTCGATCCGCTCACCGGCTCCGCCGACGGGCTCGCCATCTTCCGCTCGTTGTCGCGCCAGCCCGCAGCGGCGTGAGTGCGACCGCGGCCGAGGTTCCGGGGGCAGACCAGGCCGTCGAGCTCGGCCTGACCCGGGACGAGTACGGCCGGATCGTCCAGCTGCTCGGACGGGAGCCGAACCAGGTCGAGCTCGCGATGTTCTCGCTGCTCTGGTCGGAGCACTGCGCCTACAAGCACTCGCGCAAGCTGCTGGCGCGGTTGCCGACCGAGGGCGATCGGGTGGTGATGGGGCCGGGCGAGAACGCCGGGGCGGTCGAGCTGGGCGGCGGTCACGCCGTCGCCTTCAAGGTCGAGTCCCACAACCACCCGAGCGCGGTAGAGCCTTTCCAGGGCGCCGCGACCGGGGTCGGCGGCATCCTGCGCGACGTGTTCGCGATCGGGGCGCGGCCGATCGCGGTGCTCGACTCGCTGCGCTTCGGGGAGCTGAGCTCCGAGCGGTCCCGCTACCTGTTCGAGGGGGCGGTGGCGGGGATCGGCCACTACGGGAACTCGATCGGGGTCCCCACGGTCGGCGGCGAGCTCGGCTTCGAGCCCCCTTACGAGCACAACTGCCTGATCAACGCGATGTGCGTCGGGCTCGCCCGAACCGAGGACATGATCCGCTCGGCGGCCGCGGGGCCCGGAAACCTGATCGTCCTGATCGGGGCATCGACCGGCCGCGACGGGATCGGCGGCGCCTCGGTGCTGGCCTCGGCGGAGCTGGAGGCGGGTGACGACGCGAAGCGCCCCAGCGTCCAGATCGGCGATCCGTTCGAGGAGTCGAAGCTGCTCGAGTGCTGCCTCGAGCTGCTCGAGCGGGACCTCCTGGTCTCCCTGCAGGACCTCGGTGCCGCCGGGCTCACCTCCTCGGCGGGCGAGATGGCCTCGAAGGGCGGGGTCGGGATCGAGATCGACGTGACCCGGGTGCCCCTGCGCGAGCCGGACCTGGAGCCGTTCGAGGTGATGATCTCGGAGTCCCAGGAGCGGATGCTGGCCGTGGTGGAGCCGGAGAAGCTTGACCAGGTCGCCTCCGCCTGCGAGCGCTGGCAGACGGGAGTCGCCGCGATCGGCGAGGTGACGGAGGGCGGGACCCTCCGGGTGCGGAGCGACGGCGAGCATGTCGCCGAGGTGCCCGTCTCCGCCCTGGTCGACGAGTGTCCGCTCTACGACCTCGAGCCCGAGCAGCCGGACGGATGGATGTATGGCAACGCCGAGACGCTCGGAGACGAGGTGGCGCTCA
>JBOGZI010000088.1:0-5481 GCA_050697275.1 Solirubrobacterales bacterium
GCGCAGGCGAGGATCCCGAGCGGGGCGGCCCCCGCGATCGCGCCCCAGCTCGGCATGATCGGGGGCAGCACCACCCCGATCACCAGCCCGGCGGCGATCGCCAGCCCGAGCCCTTGGCAGATGGCGAGCAGCAGGTCCATGGAAGGGCGGGGAAGGCTACAGGGACGGTTGCGGTACCTCCGATCGCTTTCGGCAACACTGTCCGGCATGGCCGAGCCGAGCGAGAGAGGGACCTCGTCCCGCGAGCCCGCGGCGAGGCGGCGGCGGGCGCACACCACCTCGCGGGACCTGGAGCGCTACGCGGGACTGTTCGCCCGGCGCACCCAGGCGATGCGCTCCTCGGCGATGCGCGACCTGATGGCGATCACCGCGCGGCCCGAGGTGATCTCCCTCGCCGGAGGGCTCCCCGACACCTCGACCTTCCCCGCGGACAGCTTCGCCGCCCAGATGACCCGGATCGCACAGGAGTCCTCGGCGGAGGCCCTCCAGTACGGGCCGACCGAGGGCTTCGAGGAGACCAAGGCCTGCATCGTCGAGGTGATGGAGGCCGAGGGGATGTCGCCCGATCCCGACGACCTGATCGTCACCACCGGCGGCCAGCAGGCGATCGACCTGATCGCCAAGACGCTGATCGACCCCGGGGACCCGGTGATCTGCGAGGCGCCCACCTATCCCGGCGCAGTCCCCGCCTTCTGCAGCTACGAGGCCGAGGTGATCCAGGTGACCACCGACGACGAGGGGATGCGGATCGACGAGCTCAAGGCGGTGCTCTCCGAGCTGGCGCGAGCCGGGCGCCGGCCGAAGTTCATCTACTCCGTGCCGAGCTTCCAGAACCCCGCCGGCGTGACGATGTCGGCGCAGCGGCGCATGCGGCTGGTGGAGCTGGCGCGGGAGCACGAGGTGCTGGTCTGCGAGGACAACCCCTACGGCCTGCTGCGCTTCGAGGGCGAACCCCAGGCGCCGCTCTACCAGCTCGACGGGGGCGACTACGTGATCTACATCGGCACCTTCTCCAAGATCCTCTCGCCCGGGATCAGGATCGGCTGGGTCGTGGCCCCGCCCCCGGTGCTCGAGAAGATCGGGCTCGGCAAGCAGGCGGCCGATCTCTGCACCTCGACCCTGACCCAGTACTTCGTGCGCGAGTACTTCTCCGAGGGGCGCTGGCGCGACTACATCGACGACCTGGTCGGCATCTACAGGCTGCGGCGCGACGCCATGCTCGAGGCGCTGGAACGGCACTTCCCAGCCGAGGCGGAGTGGACGCGGCCGGAGGGCGGCCTGTTCGTCTGGGCGACCCTGCCCGACTTCATCGACACCACCGACCTGCTGGCCAAGGCGCTGCGCCGCAACGTCGCCTTCGTGCCGGGACGGGCCGCCTACGTCGACGGCCGCGGCGCGAGCTCGATCAGGCTCAACTTCTCCGCCTCCGACCCCGACGAGCTGCGCGAGGGGATCCGCCGGATCGGCGCAGTCGTCTCCGAGCAGGTCGCCCTCTACGAGACGATCACCGGCGAGCAGCCATCAGCGGGCACGTCCTCCGGAACCAAACGGGTCGCTCCTGCCGGAGCGCCCTCGCATGATCCGGGCGTGCCCGGCGAGGGCTCCGGGGACGACGCGGGCGGCGAGGTCGTCCCCATGAAGAGGCCGAGGAAGGACCGATGAGGGTCGCGGTGCTGAAGGGCGGCAGCTCGCTCGAGCGGGGGGTCTCCCTGCGCTCGGCGGCGCGGGTGGAGGACGCGCTCGGCGCGCTCGGCCACGAGCCGCTCGGGATCGATGCGGGGCCCGACCTGGTCGACCGGCTGCGCGGCGAGCGGCCCGACGCGGCCTTCATCGCCCTGCACGGCCCCGGGGGCGAGGACGGCACCGTCCAGGAGCTGCTCGAGATCCTCGGGCTCCCCTATACCGGTCCGGGCGTCGCCGCCTGCGCGCTCTGCATGGACAAGGTCGCCTCCAAGCACGAGGTGCGGGCCGCCGGACTGCCGACCCCCGACTGGGCCGCCTTCAACGCCACCGCCTTCCGCGAGCTCGGCGCGGCGGACACCCTCGAGGAGATCGAGGCGCGGCTCGGCTTCCCGCTGGTGGTGAAGCCGGCGAGCCAGGGCTCCTCGCTCGGGGTCGAGTTCGCCGCCTCGCGCGGGGAGGTGCCCGAGGCGCTCGTGGCGGCCTTCAGCTACGACGACCGGGTGCTGCTCGAGCGCTACGTCAAGGGCAGGGAGCTGGCCGTCGGCATGCTCGGGTCCGAGCCGCTGCCGATCGTCGAGGCGATCCCGCGCGAGGAGGACTTCTTCAGCTTCGAGGCGCGCTACGAGATCGGCCGCACCACCTACGTCTGCCCGGCCGACCTCCCCGACGGGGAGGCGGAGGAGATCCAGTCGGTCGCGGCGCGGACCTACGAGACGCTCGGCTGCAGCGGCTTCGCGCGCGTCGACTTGATCCTCGGCGACGACGGACCGCAGGTCCTCGAGGTGAACGCGATCCCGGGCCTCACCGACACCAGCCTCTTCCCGATGGCGGCCGAGGCCGCCGGGCTCAGCTTCGAGCAGACGGTGGAGCGGATCGTCAGCCTCGCCCTGGAGCGCCCCGGGGCGGGCGCGACGCTTCCTGCCTGACGGCTTCGCCAGTCAGACCGCGGCTGCGAGCGGAGCCGCTACGGCTGGTCGCCTCCGGAGGCGAAGTCCTCCGGGGTGACGTTGTCGAGGAACTCCTTGAACTTGTCGACGACCTCCTCGGTGTCCTCGACCTCGTGCTCGAACTCGATCGCCGACTCCTCGATCACGTCGTCGGCGGCGAAGATCGGCGCCGAGCAGCGCACCGCGAGGGCGAGCGCATCGGAGGGACGCGAGTCGATCTCCATCTCCGAGCCGTTCATCGAGATCGTGATCGAGGCGAAGAAGGTGTTGTCCCGCAGCTCGGTGACCGAGACCTTCTCGCACTTGGCGTCCATCTGCTCGAGCACCTCGGAGAGCAGGTCGTGGGTCATCGGCCGCGGCGTCGCGGCCCCCTGGAGCTTCATCAGGATCGCCGCCGCCTCGGGATGACCGATCCAGATCGGCAGGAACTTGTTGCCGTCCACAGTCTTCAGCAAGACGATCGGCTGCTTGCCGACCATGTCGAAGCTGACTCCGTAGATCGTCATCCGCTGCACTGGAAGGGCTCCTCGCGGTGGGTCCAGGACAAGTATAGGAGCGGGTCAATGCCCGTCCGGGGCGCCCCCGGGACTGTCCGGGGGAGGACCGCCGCACCGTCCCAGCCCTCGCGGGCTGGGACAATCGCGGCTGATGTCGGTCGAATGTCGACAGCAAGCCTTCATCGAGGCGCCGCTGGACGAGGTCTGGCGGCTCGCCTCGGATCCGGATCGGCAGACCGAGTGGTGGCCGGGCACCCTCGTCTTCGAGTGCATCGACGGGACGTTCGAGCAGGGCTGCCGGGTTCGCAACGTCGAGGCACGACCCTGGCCGATGCCCGACCTGGAGACCACCCTGGAGGTCGAGAGCATGGTCCCGGGCCGCGAGCTGCTGATCCGCTGCACGGATACCGGCACCTACACGCGGGCGGTGCTGACCGAGGGGCAGGGCGGAACCTTCGTCGAGATGGAGGCCGGCAGCGACCCGACGTCGCTCGGCATCAAGGTGCAGATGGCGGTGGTCGGCCGGCGCCTCTTCCGCCACTGGGTCGAGCACGCCCTGGAGAAGCTCCGCTCCGCCGCCGAGCGGAGAGCCTCTGTCGGCGGCTGAGTCGGCGATCTCCGCCCCCGCACCGGCAAGCTGAGATCATTCCGGGCATCGCAGGGACGCGAGACACGCTGCTAAAGACCGAGGTGGGGAGCCGGACTCACGAGCTGCTCGCCGCCGCGGCCGACTTCTTCGAGGCCCATCTCTGGGAATCGAAGAGCGCCAGAGAGGCCCATGTGGCGCTCGCCAGGGAAGGCCTCGACGAGGACGTCATCCGCGCCTTCGGCGTCGGCTACGCGCCGATCGACGCTCAAGTGTTGATGGACCACCTGCGCGGCCTTGGCTATTCGAGCGACGAGCTGGTCACGGCGGGGCTCGCCACCCGTTCGGTGCGGGGAGCCGTGCATCCGCGGTTCCACTCGCGCGTGATGTTTCCGGTCAGGAGCCGCGATGGCCAGGTCGTCGGCTTCGCCGGCCTGGGCACGCTTGTCGCCCCGTCCTGGTCGCTGTGGGTGACCTCGCCCGACGTCGGGCCATACCGTCGCTCGGAGGCGGTCTTTGGGCTCGATCTAGCGGCTCCCGCAATCGCCGCCTCTGGGACGGCGCTGGTGCGGGGGGACTGCATCGAGGTGCTCCGCTCCCATCAGGACGGGGACGCGAACGCAGTCACCGTCCACAGCAGCAGCCTCACCCTCGAGCACATGGCCGCCCTCGCGGACGGGGCCCCCGGCGGGACCGACGCGCTCGAGCTCGAGCTGCCTCCCTGGATGAATGTGCAGCCACGGGGGGAGCCGGAGGACGCTCCGGTGCGCCGCGCATCGGCCGCCGGCCGGGCCAGCGCCGGGCAAGATGCTTCAGTTCCTCACCTCCACGCGAAGAAGGTCGCGATCGTGGTCGCGACTGCGCTCGCGGCGATCAACATCTGGACCGTCGCCCCGCTGGCCGCGGTGTGGATCGGCTCGCAGGCGCAGGGGGGGCGGGTCCTGAGCATGTGGGGCGTGCTCACGGTCCTCGGGGTGATGGGCACCCTTGCCTTCCTGTTCGCCTGGGCGCTCACCTGGCTGCACGACAAGTACGACGAGCTGACCGGCCGCCCCGCCGCGGTCGGCCGGACGTCCCCCTGGGGTCGCAGGATGCGAGGGGAGCTGAACGAGCACTTCCGCAGCGTCTATGGCCTCAGCGCCCCGGAGCGGGTGGTCGCCGCGTGCGTCCTCGCGGGCCTGCTCGCCTTCGAGGTCTGGTTCTTCTTCTTCGCCGGCTCGTCGATCGGATGATCTGGAGCGGGGGACGCCTGCGACAATCGGACCGGATGTCCCTCTGCCGTCAACAGGCGTTCATCGATGCCTCGCCGCGGGTCGTCTGGAGCCTGCTCAGCGACATCGACCGCCACGCCGATTGGTGGCCGGGGTTCGTCGAGGTCGAATGCGAGGGCTTGGAGGCCGGCTGCGAGTACCGGCAGGTGGTGACCGACCCGTTCGGCAAGGACTCCGACGAGACCTTCCGGGTGGAGCAGATGGAGGACTGCGAGCGGCTCACGATCCACTGCCTCGAGACCGGCACCTTCGTCCGCTTCGTCCTCACCGAGGCTCAGGGCGGCACCTTCCTCGACGGCGAGGCCGGAATGGAGCCGCCGAGCGTCAAGCACCGCGTCTGGGACGTGGTCGCCGGCAAGCGCTGGTACAGGGACTGGCTGGCGAAGTCGCTCGACGCGATCGGAGAGCTGGCCAAACGGGAGCGGAGCCCGAGCTGACGAGGAAGCGGCGAGTGGGCGATCCTGGACTCGAACCAGGGACCTCGTCCTTATCAGAGA
>JBOGZI010000089.1:0-5584 GCA_050697275.1 Solirubrobacterales bacterium
ATCCGGTAGTGCTCTGCGCCACGGGCGACGGCGTGCCCTCGCGCCACGAGTAGGCGTAGGCGGGGTCGTCGAGCTCGCGGGCGAAGGTCGTCAGCTTCATCGGGGCGAAGGTGTCCCACATCACCGCCAGCTCCTCGGTGCGGCGCGCGCCCAGCGCCTTCTCCACCAGGCCCGGCTGCGGCCCGTGCGGCAGCCCGGAGGGATGCACGGTGATCGAGCCGACCTCGATCCCCTTGCGGGAGCCGAAGTCGCCGGAGACGTAATAGATCATCTCCTCGGACTGCAGGTTCGAGTGGTGGTAGGGCAGCGGCACCGCCTCCGGGTCGTAGTCCAGCTCGCGCGGGCAGAAGGAGCAGACCACGAAGTTCGGCCCCTGGAAGGTCTGGTGGGTGGGCGGCGGCAGGTGGATCCGCCCGGTGCGCGGCTCGAAGTCGTGGATGTTGAAGGTGTAGGGATAGACGTAGCCGTCCCAGCCGACCAGGTCGAGCGGGTGGTAGTCGAGCGTGTAGGGCTGGAGGCCGCCGCGCACCCGGACCACGACCTCGAACTCGCCGCCCTCACGGTGCGTGACCAGCTCGGTCGGGGGATGGAGGTCACGGTGGGAGAAGGGCGCCGACTCGAGCAGCTGTCCGTAGCGGTTCCGGTACCGGTTCGGGGTCTCGAACTCGCCGGGGGTATGCAGCACCAGCATCAGCTGGTCGGGGTCAGCGAAGCGGAAGCGGTAGGTGGTCCCGTGGGGGATGACGATGTAGTCGTGCCGGCGGTAGGGCAGGGTGCCGAAGATCGTCTCCAGCTCGCCCGAGCCCTCGTGCACGAAGATCAGCTCGTCGCCCTCGCCGTTGCGGTAGAAGGCCTCGCCCTCCGCGGCCGGCCGGCAGATCGAGGCCTCGAGGTCCTTGTTCCACATCAGACAGCGGCGGCCGCTGACCGGGTCCCCCTCGGCGGGGATGTCGCCGGTCTCGAGGTGGCGGTGGACGTGGGCGTCGGGCAGCCACTCCTCATGTGAGATCGGCTCGAACTCCCCGGCCTCGCTGATCCGGCAGGGGGACTGGAGGTGGTAGAGGATCGACTCGTTCCCGGAGAAGCCCTCGAAGCCCATCACCTCCTCGACCAGGAGGCGGCCGTTCTCACTGAACTGGGTATGGCGCTTGGGCGGTAGCTGGCCCAGCTGGTGATACCTCATCGCCCGCTCCCCTCCGCGCCGGCCCTCACAGGTTCCCCCTTCGCTCCTGCTCGCGCTCGATCGCCTCGAACAGCGCCTTGAAGTTGCCCTCTCCGAAGCCTCGCGCGCCGTGGCGCTCGATCACCTCGAGGAACAGGGTCGGGCGATCGCCGAGCGGCTTGGTGAAGATCTGCAGCAGGTAGCCCTCGTCGTCGCGGTCGGCGAGGATGCCGAGCTCCGCGAGGTCGGCGAGGTCCTCGTCGATCTCCCCGATCCGCTCCGGCAGCTCCTCGTAGTAGCTGCCCGGCGTCATCAGGAAGCGGACGCCGCGCTCGCGCAGGGCGCGAACGGTGGCGACGATGTCGGTGGTGGAGAGCGCGATGTGCTGGACCCCGGCGCCGCCGTAGAACTCGAGGTACTCCTCGATCTGCGACTTGCGCTTGCCCTCGGCGGGCTCGTTGATCGGGAACTTGATCCGCCCCTTGCCGTCTGCCATCACCTTCGACATCAGCGCCGAGTACTCGGTGGAGATGTCCTGGTCGGTGAAGCGGATCATCTCGGTGAAGCCGAAGACCCGCTCGTAGTAGCCGACCCACTCCTCCATCCGACCCAGCTCGACGTTGCCGACCACGTGATCGATGCCGGTGAAGCGATCCTTGCTCGTCCGGCCGTCCCCCTCTCGGTCGTCGGGCTCGGCCTGGACAGCCTCGAACCCGGGGAGGAAGCCGTCGTATCCGGCGCGCTCAACGAAAGTGTGCCAGGTCTCGCCGTAGGTGGCGATCGTCGCCAGCCGCACCGTCCCGCGCTCGTCGGACTCCTCGTGCGGCTCCTCGAGCCCCCGCGCCCCGCGGCGGACCGCCACCCGGTAGGCCTCCTCGGCGTCCGGCACCGCCAGCGCCACCACCTTCACCCCGTCGCCGTGATCGGCGACGTGGCGGGCGAGCTCGGTGCCGCCGTGCAGCGGCGAGGTGAGCAAAAACCGGATCCGTCCCTGCTCCACCAGGCGCGAGGCCCTGTCCCGCATCCCGGTCTCGAGCCCGGCGAAGGCGGTCTCGCGGAAGCCGAGCGCGTGGGTGAAGAAGTGGGCGGCCTGCACCGCGTTGCCGACGTAGAGCTCGATGTGGTCGATGCCGAGCAGCGGCATCTCGTCGTGCTTGGGGACGGGCGGGGTGGCCGTTCGCAACCCGGTTTCCTTGGCCGTCTTCACCTCCATCGCCTCACTCCTCACGCGTCGGAACGAATCACTTGCGGATCACGCATCCTCGCTTTATGATTCCCCTCCTAGGAGAGGTTCACAAGCGCGATTTGTTGCGTGATCGGCCCGAATATGGCGATTACCGACGAGATAGACCAGCAGATCGTTGCGCTGCTGCGCGAGAACGCCCGCCGCTCCTTCCAGGACATCGGCAAGGAGGTCTCGCTCTCGGCGCCGGCGGTGAAGCGCCGCGTCGACCGGCTCGAGTCCGACGGCGTGATCCGCGGCTACACCGCCACGGTCGAGCCGACCGCCTTCGGCTGGCACAGCCACGCCTTCGTCGAGCTCTTCTGCGAGGGGCGGATGTCCGGCACCGAGGTGAGCGCCGCGGTCTCCAAGCACCCCGAGGTGGAGGGCGCCTACACGGTCGCCGGGCAGCCGAGCGCGATCCTGCACGTGCGCGCCGTCGACACCCAGCACCTCGAGGAGGCGCTGGAGCGGATCCGCGAGACTCCCGGCGTGACCCGGACCCAGACCCAGGTCGTCCTCTCCACCCTGTTCGAGCGCCCGGTCACCAACGGCCGGGTCCCGACCAAGAAGCGGCGGCGCTGAGGGGGTCAGGAGGCGGACATGCTCGACCACGTCAGCGACCTGAAGCTCCAGCACCTGGTCGAGCTCTCCAAGCTCGGCGACGGCTGCGCCGAGCTCGAGTCGGAGATCGAGGCCTGGCTCGTCGAGCACGACGTCGTCTTCGACGGCCACACCATCCCCTTCGTCTTGATGCCGCACTTCGTCTCCCCGGGGCAGGTGCGGCGGGTGCGCCGCGCGGTCGAGTCCCTCTGCGCCGTGCTCGATCGCTTCTGCGAGGCCTACCCCGACGACGAGCGCCTCCAGGAGGAGCTGGACCTTCCGACTTTCGAAGACTCCTTGGTGAGGGTGGCCCCCGGCTACCCGCGCCCGCTTCGGATCTGCCGGCTCGACGCCTTCCTCGCCGGCCACACCGTCAAGTTCCTCGAGTTCAACGCCGACTCCCCGGCCGGGATCGGCTACACCGACGTCCTCCACGACGGGCTGCGGCGGGCGATCTCGCTGCCGCGGGTGGACGGCGAGTTCGACACAGCCTACGAGCCGATGCTGCCGCTGCTCACCGAGACCCTGCTCGACGCCTACCGGGAGATGCGGGCGGGACGCGCGGGCGGGGCAGGGACCGGGCGGAGCGGCGGCCCCGAGCTGCCCGAGCGTCCGCGCCTCGCCCTGGTCGACGTCCCCGGCAGCCCCTCGGTCCCCGAGTTCCGGATCATCTGCGCCGCCGCGGCCGAGGCGGGAATCGAGGCGATCCACGCCACCACCGAGGAGCTCTCCTACGACGGCTCGGTGCTCCGCGCGGGCGGCGAGCCGGTCCAGCTCGTCTATCGCCGGGCCCTGATCGACGATCTCTCCGAGGGCGACCTCACCGCCGCCTACCGGGACGGCGCCGCCTGCCTGGTCAACCCGCCGCGCGCCCGGGTCGCCAACAACAAGAAGCTGATGGCGCTGCTCGACGACCCCCGCTTCTCCCACCTGGTCGAGCCGCGCGAGGCCGAGGTGATCGCCGCCACCATCCCCTGGACCCGGATCCTGCGGCCGGGCCGGGTCACCTACGGTCAGTGGGTGGTGGACCTGCTCGACTTCGTCTCCCACAACCGCAACCGGCTGGTGCTGAAGCCGGCCTCCGAGTACGGCGGCCACGACGTCGCCCTCGGGATGGAGACCGAGCAGGACGACTGGGACCGGATCATCGCGGAGCACGCCGAGGCGGGCGACTTCATCGTCCAGGAGTACGTGCCGGTGCCCGAGGAGATGTTCCCCACGGTCGAGGACGGGCACGTGCAGATGCGGCTGAAGCGCTTCAACATCAACCCCTTCGGGATCGGCGGGCGCTACGCGGGGATGATCACCCGGATCTCCGACCGGGCGGTGATCAACGTCTCCGCCGGCGGCGGCCTCCTGCCCAGCGTGGTCGGCCGCCACAAGCGGCGTTTGCTCGCCGAGGAGGAGGGAGATGAGCAGGAGGAGGGATCGAGGCATGGCACAGCGGCATGAGGCCCCTCCCCCCGCGGGCCAGGAGCGGCCCGGCGCCGAGCTCCGGCTCGGCTACGACGTCGACGAGAACGCGGCCCGCTACTCCAACTACTTCCACCTGCTGCGCGAGCTGGTCCACCTCTCCTGCGGCTGGCTCGCCCTGGCGCCCGACTTCGAGACCAAGTACGCGCTCGCCGACCACCTCCACGACGACGCCCGCGCGATCTCGAAGATTCGCCGCCGCCTCTACGAGCTCCGCCACCCGAGCGAGTACCCCGGCGCCCCGGCCGAGGAGCTGACCGAGCTGCTCGACCGCCTCGAGGCGACCCAGACCCCGGCCGAGTACATCACGCTCGCCTACGGCGAGGCGAAGCCGGCGCTGCTGCGCGCCTTCCGGACCCACCTCGATCACCTCGACCCGGTCTCCGACGAGCCCTCGCTGCGGCTGCTCACCCAGCTCGCCGAGCGCCAGGAGCGCCACCTGGCAGAGCTCGGCCCGGGAGCCGACGGGCCGCTGCCGGTGATCGACGACCTCGGCTCGCTGGAGATCCGCCTCAAGGCCGAGCCGCGCGAGCTGCGGATCATGCCGCCGCTCGAGGAGCCCGCCCGCGACGACTTCGTCGAGGTCACGGCCGAGGGCGATCCCTTCCTCGCCCGCGAGCTCTACGTCAACGATCCCGAGGAGAACCACGTCCCGATCGAGCCCGAGGAGCAGCGCCACTTCTTCCACGCCCTGATGGACGCCGAGCTCTGCGCCGCCGAGCTGATGGCCCGCAACTCCCACGAGCACCCCGAGATGCCCTGGGACTTCCACGTCGACATGGCCCGCCAGACCTGGGACGAGATGCGCCACGCGCGGCTGCACTCGCTGCTGATGCCGAAGGAGCTCGGCTGCCGCTGGGGCGACTTCCCGGTCGGCTTCTCCTACTTCCGCTCGGTCTACGCCCACGACCTGCTCGGCCGCCTGGCGCTGTTCAACTCGACCTCCGAGCAGACGGCGATGTGGCGCCACTCCCACCGCCGCACGGTGCTGGTCGAGCGCGGCCAGGAGCAGATCGCCCAGGTCTTCGACTACCTGCTCGCCGACGAGGTCCCACACGTACACAACGGCACCCGCTGGGGCACCCACCTCTGCGGCGGCGACGAGTCCGCCTACAAGGCCAAGA
>JBOGZI010000090.1:0-15555 GCA_050697275.1 Solirubrobacterales bacterium
GCCAGCGCTCCGATCTCGAGGCCGGCATGGCGAAGCTGTTCGCCTCCGAGACCGGCAAGGAGGTGGTGGAGGAGGCCTTCCGCATCCACGGCGGCTACGGCTACTCGAAGGAGTACGAGATCGAGCGCCTCTACCGCGACGCCCCGCTGCTGCTGATCGGCGAGGGCACCTCAGAGATCCAGCGCATGGTGATCGGAAAGAAGCTGCTGGAGCGCAACAAGCTCTAGCTGCGAGAGGAAGCCGCTACTTCTTCTTCTTCTTCCTCTTCTTCTTCACGCACTTGCCCTTCTTCAGCTTCTGACCCTTCTTGCACTTCTTCGGCGGGGTCGAGGTCGGGGCTGCGGTCGGAGTCACGGTTGCGGTAGCCGGCGGCGTCGTCGGCGCCGGGCGCTGCGGATTCGGCGTCAGTCCGCTCCCGGCGCCACCGGTGCCACCCCCGGCGCCCGGCGTACCGCCGCCGGTACCGGCGTTGTCGGTGAACAGGCCCTGGCTCGGGAAGAGCTGAGGCGAGCTGTTGCCGTCCAGGATGAAGCTCATGAACCTGTTGCAATCGGCGCAGTTGCCGAAGCCACCGCTCATGACGCGGTTTGCTGTGACCGGGATCTGGATCTCCCAGCCCTTGCCCTGTGGGAGCGGCCATGGATCGGTGTCACTTGGGTCGGAAGGATTGGTCTGGGCGTCCCAAGGGTTGCCTTGGAAGCCACCCGACTGAATGGTCTGAGGACAGGCGCCAGCCGGATACGCCGGTTCCTGCACGGCGCTGGGCGGATTGGTGTTCCAGTTGATCCCGTAACAGAAGACAGGACGCCCCGCCCCGGGGTCGATCGCATAGTTCAGGCCCTGGGGGAGGGGGGTTCCGAGGAGCTCGAAGTGCACCCGCTGGCCCGAGCACGCGTTGCCGACGGCGCCGGCCACCACATGGATGTAGAAGGGTTGCCCAACGTTCGGGGGGTCAGCCGGGTCGATGTACTGGCCGGTCCAGGTCCAGGCGCCGTCCTCCTGGTAGGGGTTGCCGAAGATGATGCTGGCGCAGTTGGTGATCGTCGACTTCTGGATCAGCCCGTCGCTCCACTGCGGGGCAGCGTATGCGGACGATGCGCCAGCGAGCAGTCCGATGCTTGCCGCGACCGCCGCAAGCGCCTTCATGGCGGTTCTCCCCATCTCCCTTGACCTCCTTGTCACCCCTATGTCTTCCTTGGTGCAGCCGGCAAACGACGCCGCGTTCAGTGTAGTTCAGGCACCGGGGGAAGACAAGGTCTGAGAATCCGCGTTCCACGGATGTTCCAGGAGGACGCCAGCGAACTGATCAATCGGAGCGGTACGCCGGGGAGAGCCGGCTCCTAGACTGAGCCGGGATGGCTCCGGATCGCAGGGGCGCACTGGTCAGCGGCGCGAATCGCGGCATCGGCGAGGAGATCGCCCGCCAGCTCGCCGAGGACCACGGCTTCCTCGTTTACGCGGGCGCCCGCAACCCGGCCGAGGTGGAAGAGCGCGCGGGAGTCGTGGCGGTCGAACTCGACGTGACTGACCAGGCGACGGTCGACGCGGCCCGGGAGCGAGTCGAGGCCGACGCGGGGCGGCTGGACTCGCTGGTGAATAACGCCGGCGTCTACGGGGACCCCACCGGCGTGGCCGACTACGACCTCGAGCAGGCCCATAAGGTGCTCGAGACCAACACCTTCGGCCCGTGGCGGCTGATCCAGGCGTTCCTGCCCCTTCTTCGCCGCAGCGATCACCCGCGGGTCGTGAACATGTCGAGCGGGGCCGGGCAGCTCTCGGACATGGATGGCGGTCGTGCTGCCTACCGCGTCTCGAAGACCGGGCTGAACGCCCTCACCCGGGCGCTCGCGGCGGATGAGCGCGGCAGCGGCCTTCTGGTCAACACCATGTGTCCCGGCTGGGTGCGGACCGACATGGGCGGTGCTGGTGCCCGCCTCTCCGTCGAGGAGGGCGCGGACACGGCCGTCTGGCTGGCCACCCTCCCCGACGACGGGCCCACGGGCGGCTTCTTCCGCGACCGAGCGCCGATCCCCTGGTGAGATTCGACCCGGGCTGCTAGGAATGGGCCCGTGGCAACGACCCAGGAACTGATCAAGACCGCGATCGAGCGCTTCCAGGCGGAGGTTCCGGCCCTCGCCCAGCTGAAGCTCGTCTTCGAGCTGGAGCTGCGGGGGAGGGGGGACGTGCAGATGTTCCGGGTGGAGCTTCCGGGGCCCGAGATCTCGAAGTCGGTCTCGACCGAGGACGCCAGGGTCACGGTGAGCATGCCCCGCTCGCACTTCAACGAGCTGGCGCGGGAGGGAACACTGCGCCACTACCGGGAGGCGTACGAGTCGGGCCAGATCAAGGTGGGCGGCGACCCCGGGATCCAGAAGCTGATCGCCCAGGTGATCGAGCGCCACGAGCAGCGGGCCCGAACCAAGAAGGTCCGCTGAGCGCGTAGATGCGAGGGTGCGCCGCAGCGAAGCGAGGCGGGGATGCGAGGGCGCGCGCAAGCGCGACCCGTTCCATGTAGTGGCGAAGCCGCTCGATTCCGCACGTCTGGCGAGAATCCGCGCCGCCGGCCAGCTCCTTCATCGGCCACACAGCGCCCGCGATCCGGCCGAGATCGCCCGCGCGATCGCCGGGGCGCAGGCGCAGGACACCTACGCCGGCCCGCTTCAGTTCCGCTCGCGCAGCCGGCGGTTGACCGCGGCGGACGTGAAGCGCGCCCGCACCGAGGAGCGCTCGCTGCTGCGCACCTGGCTGATGCGGATGACGATCCATCTCATCCCCAGCGACGACGCGGGCTGGTGGCTGCCGCTGTTCGAGCCGAAGGCCGAGAGGTGGAGCCGAAGGCGCCTCGCGCAGCTCGGCCTTCTGCCCGCCCGGCAGGAGAAGGCACTGGCGGTTATCGCCCGCGCCCTGGCCGACGAGGGGCCGCTGACCCGTCCGGAGCTGAGGGAGCGGGTGGTCTCGGCGGGGGTCCGGCTCGACCAGCAGACCGGCATGCACATCGTCCTCACCGCTGTCGTCTCGGGGATCGCCTTCCTCGGCCCCGACCGGGGTGCCGCCACCTGCCTGATCCGCCGCGAGGACTGGCTGCCGGAGCAGCCCCCGGTGGATCGCGAGACGGCGCTCGGGGAGCTCGCGCGGCGCTATCTGGGCGCCTTCGGCCCCGCCACCGACCGCGACTTCGCCTACTGGTCCGGTCTCGGGCTGGGAGAGGTGCGGGCCGGCCTCGAGCGGATCTCGGCCGAGCTCGAGCGGGTCCACGCCGCCGGCGAGACGATGCTCGCGCTGCCCGGCTCGCCTCCCCGCCTCCCGCGCCGCGGCCAGGTCCGGATGCTGGGCAACTTCGACACCTACATGCTCGGCTGGAAGGACCGGTCCTTCTCCGTCTCCTCCCGGCATGAGGCGCGCGTAAAGGAGGGCGGTGGCGGCTGGATCAGGCCGGTGGTCGTCCACGACGGCGTCGTGATCGGCGGCTGGCGCTCCTCGAGGAAGGGCGGGCGAATCGAGATCTCACTCGACCTGCCCGCCGCCCAAAGGAAGCGGCTGGCCGACCCAATCGACGCCGAGATCGACGACATCGCCCGCTTCGAGGGGATGTCGGTCAAGCGTTTGGACTAGCCTTCCGCCGCCGAATGGCTGAGACGGAGGAAAAGCACGAGCTGACGACCGACCAGGCCGAGCGCGAGGCCTCCGGGGCGCGCCCCTACGGGCGCTACCTGGAGGAGTTCGAGGTGGGCGCGGTCTACAAGCACTGGCCCGCGAAGACCGTCACCGAGGCCGAGGACCACCTCTTCTGCCTGCTGACCATGAACCACCACCCGCTGCACGTGAACGACGTCTACGCGGCGGCCTCACAGCAGGGCAGGAACGTTGTCGCGGGCCCCTACGTCTACTCGCTCGTCTTCGGGATGACCGTCCCCGATGTCTCGGGCAAGGCGATCGCCAACCTCGCCACCGACGACCTCAGCCATCCCAGCCCGGTGTTCCACGGCGACACGCTGTTCGTCGAATCCGAGGTGCTCGAGGTGAAGCCGTCCAAGTCGAAGCCCGACCGCGGCGTGGTCAGGGTGCATACCCGCGCCTACAACCAGGAGGGGACGCTGGTCGCCGAGTTCAAGCGCGCCGTGCTGGTTCCCAGGAAGAACCCGGGCTAGCCGTCCCTCAGCAGGGAAGGGTCACAACGCCCTGGGGGCTCGAGGGGCTGCCCTCGTAGATGTACTTCTCGCAGCGGATATCGGTGACCTTCGAGCGCAGCTTCCCCTTCTTGGTCCGGACGACCTTCTGGCTCCAGGTCCAGAAGTACTCGCGCACGGCCGGGTTGGTCTCCCCGGGGAACGGCGGGTCGAAGTCGTTCTGGATGTCGTTCATGAAGCCGCCGCCGAAGCGCACTCGCTTCCCCTTCTTCCGGCAGGTGTTCTTGCCGAGGTACCCGTCGACGGTGAAGCCCATCGCGTTGTACTGAGCCTGCAGCTGCGCGCCGGTTTTCTCGACCTGGGCATAGAGTTGCTCACAGGTCACCTTGAGCCGCTTGCCCTTCTTCTTGCCGGACGCGGTCCCGGCTCCAAGTCCGACGACGATGATGAGGGCGGCGACGATCGCGCCGAGACGGTGGAGCTGGGGGTTCATCGGATCTCCTTCATGAGGTTGTCCTGCTATCCAATCCAGGGACGAGCACCGATAATGCACTCGTCGGAGATTGAACACACGTCGGGCTTCAGGGATGCGCTGTCGGGAACCCGGGTAAGGAGGATGACATGGTCAACCTGAGAAGGCTCAAGAGCGTCGCCGACAAGGCGAAGCAGCAGGTCGAGAAGCGGGGCGGCTCCGCGGCACTCAAGGAGGACGCCGAGGAGCTGAAGGGCATCGCCAAGGACAAGGGCAGCCTCAAGGAGAAGGCGAAGGCGGCCGGCAAGGCGATCAAGGACCCCGGCAAGGGCACCGAGCGGCCCGCCGAGGGCGAGGAGAAGCCGACCTAGCTAGTGCGCCTCGTCGGGCGCGTGCGCCGGGGGGCGCGACTCCTCGGCGAGGGAGGTGATCTCGAGCACGCCGCGGGAGGCCTCCTCGAGCACCTCGGAGGCCTCCTCGGCGGAGCGCGCGTAGAGCTCGACCAGGAGGTGGACGACGATCGTCTCCTCGTCGTGCTTGTGGAAGCGGACGTGGGTGAAGAACTCGCGCGTCCCCTGCTCGCCGAAGGAGCCGTAGGTGAGTGACTCCGTCGCCTCCGGACCCGAGCACGACTCGACCTGGTCCTGGTCGACCGTGACCGTGCAGGAGGCGACCCAGGGGGTCCCGGCGACCATCCGCTCCCAGCGGTCCTCGACCGGCACCACCCGGTCCTCGCGCACGGTCAGGTGCGGCTGGTCGTGCAGGCAGCGCAGGCACTGGACGACGGCCTCCTGCACCTCGTCGAGCCGGTCGGCGGGCTCGCCCGACTCCGGGTCGATGCGGAGGATCGCGTCGTAGTGCAGCTGCACCTCGAGATCGCGCGCCCAGCAGCGATAGCAGCGAAGCCAGGCGGAGCGGTCCCCGTTGAGCTCGCTCATACTCCTATTGAAGCGCCCCGGCGCTCCCGGCGCGCTCTCACCCGCCAACGGACGTCAGCCGGTCACTTCTTCCATCTGATCGACTTGGCATCCAGCCTGCAGAAGACCCTGGTTCTCGAGCCGTTGCAGTTGTAGCCCTGGATGCTCGACTTGCGCACCTTGAGGAACTCCTTGACGATCGCCTTCGCCTTGCGGCACGGGACCTCGCCGGTGGCGATCACCGCGGACCCGGCGTAGTTGCCGCACTTGCCGGCCGTGGCCGAGCCCGGAGCCGCCAGCAGGGCGGCAGCAAGCGCAACGGTGCTCGCGATCGTTGCCAGCACATGTCTCATGCCCCACTGGTCGGCAGCCATCTCGGAAAGCTAAAGGCCGGCTACGCGCCCTGGACAACCGTAGAAGGCCGAGCCGGCGGGGAGGGGACGCTCAGGCCGGCTGGGCCGCCCCGAGGCCCCGGCGCCCTGCGACCAGCTCGGCGATCTCGCCCATGATCCGGTTGAGCTCGAAGTCCTTCGGGGTGTAGACGCGCTCGACGCCCGCCTCGCGCAGCGGCTCGACGTCGGCCGGGGGGATGATCCCGCCGACCACGACCGGGATCTCGGCCCCCTGCTCGCGAAGCAGCTCGACCACCCGGGGGACCAGCTCGCGGTGGGAGCCCGAGAGGATCGAGAGCCCGACCACGTCGACGTCCTCCTGCACCGCTGAGGCCACGATCTCCTCAGGTGTCAGCCGGATGCCCTGGTAGATCACCTCCATGCCGACGTCGCGGGCGCGGACCGCGATCTGCTCGGCGCCGTTCGAGTGCCCGTCGAGGCCCGGCTTGCCGACCAGGATGCGGATCGGATGCCCGAGCGCCTTCGAGACTGCCCCCACACGCCCTCGCGCCTCGGCGAGCAGGTCGCCGTTGACCGAGGCGCCCGCGGGGGCCTCGCCGACGCCGGTCGGCGCCCGGTAGTCGCCGAACGCCTCGCGCAGGGTGCCGGCCCACTCGCCGGTGGTGGCGCCTGCCTTGGCGGCCTCGATCGTGGGCGGCAGTAGGTTGGCGGACTCATCCGCCGCCGCCGCGGCCAGCTGCTCGAGCGCCGCGTCCACGGCGCCCTGGTCCCGCTCGGCCTTCCACCGCTCCAGCGCCTCGATCCGCTCGCGCTCCACCTGCGGGTCGGGCGTCAGGATGCCGCCGTCCTCGCCGGTGGTGAGCGGCGAGTCCTCGGTCTCGGTGAACTTGTTCTGCCCGACGACGACGATCTCCCCGCGCTCGATCTTGGCGATGCGCTCGCGGTTCGACTCGACCAGTTGCGCCTTCATGTAGGGCACGGCCTCGACCGCGCCTCCGTGCCCGGCCACCTGCTTCATCTCGGCGTCGGCCCCCTCGGCGAGCTCCTCGACCAGCCCCTCCATCACCACAGACCCCTCGAAGATGTCCGGATACTCGAGCAGGTCGGTCTCGTTGGCGAGGATCTGCTGGATCCGCAGGCTCCACTGCTGGTCCCAGGGGCGGGGGAGGCCGAGGGCCTCGTTCCACGCGGGAAGCTGGATCGCGCGGGCGCGGGCGTCGCGGCCGAGGGTGACGGCGAGCGCCTCGAGCACGATGCGGGGCACGTTGTTCTCGGGCTGGGACTCGGTCAGCCCGAGCGAGTTCACCTGGACGCCGTAGCGGAGGCGCAGGAACTTCGGCTCGGTGACCCCGTAGCGCTCGCGCCCGATCCGCTCCCAGAGCCGACCCATCGCTCGCAGCTTCGCGTGCTCCTCGATGAAGCGGACGCCGGCATTGACGAAGAAGGAGATCCGCCCGAAGACCCTGGGGAAGTCCTCCTCGGCGACCTGCCCGCGGGCCTTCACCTCGTCGAGCACGGCGATCGCGGTGGAGAGCGCGTAGGCGATCTCCTGCACCGGCGTCGCCCCGGCCTCCTGCAGGTGGTAGGAGCAGACGTTGATCGGGTTCCACTTGGGGATCTGGTTGACGGTGAAGGCGACGGTGTCGGCGATCAGCCGCATCGAGGGCCCCGGCGGGAAGGCGTAGGTGCCGCGCGAGAGGTACTCCTTGATGATGTCGTTCTGGGTGGTGCCCGCCAGCGCCTCGCGCGGGACGTCGTTCTCCTCGGCGACGGTCGCGTACAGGGCGAGCAGCCAGGCGGCGGTCGCGTTGATCGTCATCGAGGTGTTCATCTCCCCGAGCGGGATGCCGTCGAAGAGGGTGTGCATGTCGACCTTGTGGGCGATCGAGACGCCCACCTTGCCCACCTCGCCGCGTGCCAGGGCGGCGTCGGGGTCGTAGCCGGTCTGCGTGGGCAGGTCGAAGGCGACCGAGAGGCCGGTCTGGCCCTTGGCCAGGTTGCGCCGGTAGAGCTCGTTCGAGCGGCGCGCATCCGAATGCCCCGCGTAGGTGCGCATCACCCATGGCCTGTCGCGCTCGGGCAGCCGGTGTTCGCTCATGTCCTTATGGTATTCGCGCTCCGATCCGCCATGAGCGGTGTTGTTGCAGTCTCAGGCGTGCCCTGGGTCTACCCTCACGCTCCCCGTTGCGAGTCAAGCTCACAGCCTCACTCACCGCCTGCGCGGCACTGGCTCTCGCGGCGATCGCTCACGCGGGCCCGATCCCGGTGGCGCAGTACACCTTCGCCACCAAGGCGGATGTCGGTGCCTTCCAGACCGGGTCCTCCGGCAAGTGCAAGCGCAAATGGCGCCGAACGGCCGCCAAGCCGAAGGACAAGAAGGGGGGCGGGGGGATGGGCGGCGCGATGGCGGTGACCGTTTCGTCGGGGTCGGGTTGCGTGCTGCACACGTCGGTGGTCGCCGACTCGAGCGACATCGCCCCGGACCAGATCGTCAACGCCACCGTCAGCGCCGGCAGGGGCGGCTCCGCGAAGCTGCAGAAGAGGGCCTTCGAGGGCGTCGTTGTGCGCCAGAACGAGAGCTCGGGCTATGAGCTCCGGGTGCTCCCGATGGCGCGGAAGTGGCAGGTTCTCCGCGACCCGAAGGGCTCCGGGCCGGCGGTGCTGATGGCATCCGGATCCGGCAAGTTCATCAGGGGCGGCACCAAGCCGAACAGCATCGCGCTGCGCGCCTTCGACTTCGGCGGCACCCAGACCAGCCTGATTGCCGTCGTCAACGGGAAAAACGTGGTCTCCACCACCGACTCGGCGATGGACCAGCCCGACGGGCGTCGCAACGGGGTCACGGTGGGCGTCAAGGGCAGCGGCGCGGGCACCGGGGTGGTAGGCGTCTTCGACCAGGTCTCGATCCAGGTCCCGAACCCGTTCTAGCTGCTGCCTGCAGGACGCGATCCGAGGGCGATACGGGCCGCAGGCGAAATTTCCCAGCACTCCCGGGCGCATCCTCTATCTTCGAGTCGCGGTGGGCGGGCCCGCCGTTCGGGCCGCCGCCGCGCGCCATGGAGACGTCGACGACCACCGTTGAGCGCCCGCGAAGCGCTGGTCCCGAGGAGGGCCTGGGCGGGAACTGGATCGTGATCGTCCTCAACGACGATCACAACACCTTCGACCACGTCGCCCGGACCCTGGCGCGGGTGGTCCCCGGCGTGACGCTGGACAACGGCTACGCCTTCGCCGACAAGATCCACACCAGCGGCCGGGCGGCGGTCTGGACGGGGCCGCGCGAGCCCGCCGAGCTCTACTGGGAGCAGCTGCAGGACGCGGGCCTCACCATGGCCCCTCTAGAGCAGCACTAGCCGGCGTCGACACCTACTGAGTGCCCGGTGGCCAGATCAACTCCTTGACCGGGTGGTTGAAGGGTCCGGACATCGCTGCGCCGTCGATGAACAGCGACGCGTCCCTGAACCTCAGCGGAAGTCGAGCATCCGTCTGATCGTCAAAGGCTGATAGACGACCGTCCGAGGCCTCCACCACGCGCGCGTCAAAGGTGAGGACGGCCGACCGCGGCTGATATCGAGGCCTTCTCAGCTCGACAACCACCGTGTCGGATGAGTCGCGGCCATTGAGGATCTGTACTGCGGCGTTGGGCGGATCGTCGCTGAAGAGTCTCGGCCAGCGCGCGATGAGTCCATCCACGGGTCCCTGACCGGCTGTCCGCTCGGGCCGGTTGGAAAAGAAGATCGCCGCGGGCGAAAGATCGTGCAACTCGAGCACCGCACGGTCCGTGGCACCTGCTGGAGCGAAGGAGCCCGAGGAAGCGCTGAGCACCAGTAGGAAGTCTGGCCTCACATCCCCCTGGGACGTTTCATCGTGGTCGCTGCCACAGCCGGCCAGAGCAAACGCAGCCAAGTGCGCGACGACGAGACCCTTAGCCCTTCGGGCCATCCTGGAAGACCTCGTTGTTGCCGCCGCCGCCGTTGAGGCGGTCTTTCTGGGGGCCGCCGACCAGGCGGTCGTCCCCGAGCCCGCCGAAGAGGCGATCGATACCGAGCCCGCCGCCGATCAGGTCGTTGCCCGGCCCGCCCATCAGCCGGTCGTCGCCCGCGTTGCCGCTGATCAGGTCGTCACCGGGCCCGCCCGCGCCCTTGTCGGCCCCCGCTCGGCCCACCAGCACGTCGTTGCCGTCACGCCCGGCGAGCTTGTCGTTGTCGCCGCCGCCCTGGAGGAGGTCGCGCACGCCGCCCCCCAGGAGTCGGTCGTTCCCGCTCCCCCCGAAGGCGAGGTTGAAGGCGGCGAAGCTGCCGGTCAGCCGGTCGTTGCCGGCCCCCAGCGCGGCGGCGGCGCCGGTCCCCTGGCCGAAGCCGGGGAGGTCGCGCCGCCCGAAGCGCCCGTCGATCCCGGAGAGGTTGACCCGGTCGTTGCCGGCGCCCATCAGGGCGTTCACCTCCGCCACCTGCGAGCACTCGACGGGCCCGGCCCTCGGGTCGCGGGCG
Organism: Solirubrobacterales bacterium; assembly: GCA_050697275.1. Classification (GTDB taxonomy): domain Bacteria; phylum Actinomycetota; class Thermoleophilia; order Solirubrobacterales; family 70-9; genus JBOGZI01. Next base: position 10,360 of record JBOGZI010000090.1, read on the forward strand.
TTCACCTTGACCAGGCCCCCGGCGTTGCAGGCCACGGTGGCGCGGTCGGCGCGCTTGCCGCTGTGGATCTTGAGCAGGCCGTTGGCGAACCTGATGCTCACCTTCGCCTCAGTGGCAGCGGGGAGGGCGGCCGCCGAGACGACGGCGAGGGCGGCGGCGGTGATGAGCCGGAGGCGCCTCATGGGGGGCGTCGAGAGGAACACCGCCGGGGCGCATGAGTCGCACTTCGACCCGCTGCTTAACGGACCGAAAATACGGTGCCCTACTCGGAGGCCACCAGCCGATGCCAGACGGGGCTTACCGGTTTGTTGTAGTAGTTGATCGCCTGCTCGCGAATCGCGGCGACCTCGTCCGAGAACCAGTATCGCTCGAAGTCGGCCCGGTCCTCCCAGACGGACGCCTGCCGGAAGTGGAGGGGATCGTCGGTGTTTCGGGTCAGCGACCAGGCTCGAGCGCCGAACGCCATCGCGCGCGCCGCGGCCGGCTCCCAGACCTCGTACCAGCGCTCGGCGCGGAAGGGGTGGATGTGCCAGTCGATGAAGCAGACCTCCATCGTCAGCCCGCATCTCCTCGGGCTGTGCCCTGCGGGGATGCGGGGGGGTCGGGCGTCAAGCTCCCACCTCGGCGCGGATCGCGCCTGGTCCCTCCTCGGTCTTGCCCTCCTCCTCGCCGGTGGCCCCGACCAGGATCGAGATCTTGCCGAGGTGCTTGTTCTCGTGCAGGAGCTGGTGCGCCTCGGCCACTCCGTCGAAGCCCATCACCTTCCAGAGCACCGGCTGGATCTTGCCCTCGGCCATCAGTTGGTTCGCCCGCATGCACTCGTAGGCGTTCGCGAAGTGGGAGCCGATGATCTGCTTCTGGCGCATCCACAGGTAGCGGACGTCGAAATCGAGCGTGTAGCCGGAGGTGGCGCCGCAGATCACCACCTTGCCGAACGGCTTGACGACGAACACCGAGGTCGGGAAGGTCGCCTGTCCGACGTGCTCGAAGACGATGTCTGGGGAGTCTCCGAGGATCTCCTTGACCCGCTTGGCGAAGTTGCGCGACTCCTTGAACCGCGCCTTCTCCTCATCCTTGGTCTCCCCGCCCTTGCGCATCATCCCCGCGAACTCGTTGCGGTCGATGTAATCGACCGCGCCGAGCCGCTTCACCAGCTCGCCCTTCTCGGTCGATGAGACCACTCCCACCGCGTTGGCCCCCGCCGCCGCACACAGCTGGGTCGCGAACACGCCGAGGCCGCCGGCGGCGCCCCAGATCAGCACGTTGCGGCCCGCCTGCAGCTTGCACTGGTCGATCAGCATCCGGTAGGCGGTGAAGTAGGTCAGCCCGTAGGCCGAGGACTCGGCCCAGCTCAGGTTCTTCGGCTTGGGGAGCAGCTGCTGGGCCTGCACCTTGGTGAACTGGGCGAACGACCCCCAGGTCGTCTCGTAGCCCCAGATCATCTGACTCGGCGCCGCCAGCGGGTCGAGCCCGTGCACCTCGACGTCCTCGTAGGAGGCCTGGTTGCAGTGGATCACGACCTCGTCGCCCGGCTTCCACTTGGTGACGCCCTCGCCGACCTTCCAGACGACGCCCGAGGCGTCCGAGCCGCCGATGTGGTGGCCGTACTCCTCGTGGTCTCCGTAGCCGAACACCGAGACGGGCTTGCCGAGGGCCGCCCAGACGTTGTTGAAGTTGACCCCGGCGGCCATCACCCGGACGATCACCTCGAAGGCGCCGGGCTCGGGCACCTCGATCTCCTCCACCTGGAAGGCGTCCATGGGCTCGCCCTCGCGCTCCGGGCGAATCACCCAGGCGGCCATCTTCTCCGGCAGCTCCCCGGGCTGGACATCGAGCTTGGAAACGTCCGCGATCTCTACCGCCACATCAACTCCCCGCTGTCGTGGTCTGGACGCAGGGATGGTATTTCAGGCAGGAGGGCTAGGCAGCGTCCTCGTGCTGGTCCTGGGCGATCCTGGGCAGCTCCGGGGCGCTGATCGGCCGCACCGCCTGGTCCACCGGGGCGGGCTGCTCCAGCTCCTTGCCCGAGGCGGCGCCGAGGTCCTCGACCCGGCGCAGCTGGGGAAGCACCCGTGCCTCGAGGGAGCCGACGGCGTCGTTGTAGGCGCCCGTGGCGGAGGCGAGCCGCTTGCCGAGCTTCGCGACATCGGCGAGGAACTTGCCGAAGCGTCCATGGAGCTCGCGCGCGGCCTCGGCGATCTGCAGGGCCTCGTCGGCGATTCGCTCCTGCCGCCAGCCGATCTCGATCGTGCGGAGGAGCCCGATCAGGGTGGTCGGCGTGGCGATCAGGACGCCGTCGTCGAAGGCCTGCTCGTACAGCTTCGGATCGGCCTCGAAGGCGGCGTGCAGGGCCGGCTCGGAGGGGAAGAAGCAGACGACGAAATCGGGGGTCTCGCCGGTCTTGAACTGGTCCTGGTAGCGCTTCGAGCCGAGCTTCCGCACGTGCTCGCGCGCCTGGCGGGCGTGCCGCTCCATCTCGGTGCGCCTGCCCGCCTCGTCCTCGGCCTCGAGCGCCTCGAGGTAGGCGTCCAGCGGGACCTTGGAGTCGGCGACGATGCTGCGCTCGCCGGGGAGCAGGAAGAGGGCGTCCGGGCGCAGCCAGACCTCGTCGTCCTTGAAGGTGCGCTCGAGCACGAAATCGACGTGCTCGGTCATGCCGGCGATCTCGATGCACCGGCGAAGCTGGACCTCGCCCCAGCGCCCGCGGGTGTGGGGCTGCCGCAGGGCCTTCTTCAGGTTGGCCGTCTCCGAGGTGAGCCCGTCCATCCCGTGGCGCATCTGCTCGAGCAGCGCGCGGGTCGCCTCGTCGGTCTGCTTACGGCCCTTGACCTCGTCCTCGATCCGCTTCTGGCCCTTCGCGATCTGCTCCGCGAAGCCCCTGATCTCCGTCTCCCGCTCCTTCAGGGCCGCCTCGGAGAGCTTGCGATCGGTCTCGCGCATCTCGCGGCTCTGGGCGAGCAGCTGCCCCGTCGCCTCCCGCAGCGAATCCGAGGTCAGCGCCTTGATCTGGTCCGCGAGACCGGTGGTCTGCTCCGCGGACCGTCCGCGGGAGCGAAGCCAGAGGCCGATCAGCACCCCGAGAAGGGCACCGAATCCGATTGCCAGAGCGATGGTCATGGTGGTTGAGTCGTCCTCGGGTCGGTTAGCTGACGAACGTCCATCAAACAGCCCGCCGCGGACGGAAGCGGGCGATGGCCGTGCCTGGCCCATGCGTCCAAAAAAAACCGGGTATCCGTCCAAGCGGGGCCGTCCCGAGTCAGGTTTTCGGTCCGGCGGCGCGATTAATTTCCCAGGAGCATGGAGGCATCCGAGAGACACCAGCTCAGGTCCAGCCGCGAGACGCCGGACGCCGCTCGTACGTCGAGCCAGGTTCGCCTGATCGATCCGGCGGCGATCGACTACGACTCGGTTCGGGGCCTCGCCCGGCTGGAGCTGATGATGAGCACGGTCTTCGACCGGCTCACCGCCGTCAACGCGCCCTCCGGCTCCGACGCCTAGCGCCGGACCGGACTAGGGCAGCAACAGGTCGTCCTGACCCGACTCGCGCTCGGGCCCGACCTCGAAGTTGAAGGGGAACGCCTTGACGTCGTCGGCGCTCGCCTCGTACTCCCCGCTCGTCATCTCGGCCTTGAGGATCGTGTTGCCGCCCGGCGGGACCTCCTTGCTGGAGACCTCGGTCGGACCGGAGATCTCGAGCACGGTGGGCTCCGTGTAGAAGTTCGCGATCGTGAAGTTGACCAGCCCGGCGCCGAACTCCCGTGGGGAGACGACGACCTCGCCATCGCCGATCTTCACGTTGACCTCGGCGGGCACGGGGGGACGAGGCTCGTTTTCGAAGTCGTCCCGTCCGCAGCCCGCGACGACGAGGGCCGCGAGTCCGACGCCCACACAGACCAGGACTCTCCTCCTTGCCATGCGGAAGGAATCTAACCGAAGCGCCGGGATGAGGCGCTAGCTCGGCCGGAACGGCAGCTCGACCAGCTCGGCGGTCACCGCCCCGTCGCCGACCTCGAGGGTGTCGCCCTCCGAGGCCTCGCGCCGGACCACCGCGAGCGCGATCGGGCCGAGGGCGGGGGAGAGACAGGCCGTACCCACCGTCCCGACCTCGCGCTCGCCGAGCCTCAGCGTCGCGCCCGGCTCCACGAGGGCGCTCAGGCGGAGCCCGCGCAGGCGCCGGTTCGGCTTGCCGCGGTAGTGCAGGCGGGCGACCGGCTCCTGGCCGATGTAGCACCCCTTCTCGAAGTCGACGGCTCGCTCGGTGATCCCCGCCTCCGCCGGCATCACCTGCTCGCTCAGCTCGCGACCGAAGCGCGGGCGCCCGGACTCGACCCGGAGGATCTCGGCGGCCCCCTCGCTCGCCTCGGCGGCGCCGGCGGCGAGCAGCAGCTCGCGCAGCCGCGGGGCCTGGTCGGCTCGGGCGATCAGGTCGAGTCCGAGATCGGTGGCGACGGCGAGCATCTCGACCCCGTCCCAGTCGCGGGAGCGCTGGGCGTGCTCGGGGCCGAGCCCCTCGACCCCCGCGATCTCCGCGCCGCGCGGCCCGATCAGCGAGATGACCCTCCACTCGTCGCTGACGTCGTCCACCTCGACCTCGCGCCCGACGCTGTAGGTCCGCAGGTGGCGAAGCGCGGCCGGGGCCGGCTCGGGCTCGAGGTCGAGCCAGAGCTCGCCCCCGTCCAGTCGCAGGACCCGCATGTCGGCCTGGACGTGGCCCTTGCGGTCGAGCAGCGCCGCGTAGCAGCCCCCGTTCGGCTCGAGGCCCTCGATCTCGTTGGTGAGCTGGCCCTGGAGGTACTCCGCCGCGTCCGGCCCCGTCACCTTGAACGTCATCCGCGCGCGCTTCACGAAGGCGGCTTCCTCCCGGAGCGCCCGGTACTGACCATCGAGCTCAATCTGGACCGCCGTCTCAGCCATGTAGCCGATTCTACGCGCGGCCCCCGGCGGGCCCGGACGGGGGGAAGCCGCCCGGAGAAGTTAGGCAAGACTAAATCCGTTTTTCGGGTGTGCTTCAATAGCGGGGATGAGCAAGCTGAGCAGGCGAAAGCTGCTGCTGGGCGGCGCCGCGGGGGCGAGCCTGCCGGTGCTGCACCAGCTGGTGCCCCACCGCGGTGTCCACGAGGCGCTCGAGGGCGCCCGGGCCGCCGAGGCACCCCATGGCCCCGCGCACGGCGCCGCCTCCGCCCTGCACGGCGGCGG
>JBOGZI010000091.1:0-9288 GCA_050697275.1 Solirubrobacterales bacterium
TCATGCAGCTGCTCACGGTCGTGATCCCGAAGCTGGAGGCGTGGCAGAAAGAAGGCGAGGCCGGCACCAAGAAGATCACGCAGTGGACTCGTTACCTGACCATCGTCCTTGCCCTTCTGCAGTCGACCGGTTTGGCGTTCCTGTTCCACCGCGGCACCATCACGGATGCTCAAGGGCAGCCCGTCGACCTGTTCCCCGAGGGTGGGTTCACGCCGTCGCGCGTCGGCTTGCTCGTCCTGTCGCTGACGGCCGGAACGGCTCTGATCATGTGGCTCGGCGAGCTGATCACCCAGCGCGGCATCGGCAACGGCATGTCGATCTTGATCTTTGCCTCGATCATCTCGAGGTTCCCGAGCGAAGGGAACGCGATCTATCAGCAGAAGGGTCTCGGGGGCCTCTTGTTCTTCTTCGGGATCGGCATCATGGTGATCATCGCGGTTGTGACGATGGAGCAGGGGCAGCGCCGGATCCCGGTCCAATACGCGAAACGCGTGGTGGGGCGCCGGATGACATCCGGCGGCTCGACCTACCTGCCGCTGCGGGTCAACATGGCGGGCGTCATTCCCGTCATCTTCGCGGCCTCGATCATGGCCTTCCCGCCGACGATCGGGCAGCTGATCAACACCCCTGCCGCACTCGACTTCGCCGCCTTCTTCGAACCGAACGGCTGGGCTTACGTGATCGGCGAGATCTTCTTCATCATCGTCTTCACCTACTTCTACACGGCGGTCACCTTCAACCCGGTGGACCAGGCCGACAACCTGAAGAAATACGGCGGCTTCATTCCCGGCGTCCGGCCGGGCCGCCCCACGGCCGAGTACCTCGACCGCATCCTCTCCCGCCTCACCTTCCCCGGTGCCCTCTACCTGGGGGCGGTGGCGGCGCTGCCCACGATCCTGATCAGCCAGACGTCGGCGAACTTCTTCTTCGGCGGGACCTCGATCCTGATCGTCGTGGGAGTCGCCCTCGACACCGTCAAGCAGCTCGAGGCGCAGTTGATGATGCGGAACTACGAGGGCTTCCTGAAGTGATTCAGGCCGTGGGGGGACCCAACTGCCGGAACTGAACCTGATCCTGCTGGGGCCGCCCGGGAGCGGCAAGGGGACCCAGGGCGAGCGGCTGCAGAACGACTTCGCGCTCCCCTACTACGCCACCGGGGACATCCTGCGCGCCGCCGTCAAGGAGGGAACCGAGCTGGGCCGGAAGGCGAAGGAGTACATGGACCGCGGCGACCTCGTCCCAGACGAGGTGATCATCGCGGCGATCGGCGAGCGGGTGCAGAGGGAGGAGGCGAGCGACGGCTTCATCCTCGACGGCTTCCCGCGCACGGTGCCGCAGGCCGAGGCGCTGGACGAGGAGATGGAGGACCTCGGCCGCAAGATCAGCGCGGTGCTGCTGATCGAAGTGCCCGACGAGGAGGTGGTCCGCCGCCTCGGAGGCCGCCGTACCTGTGAGCAGGGCGGCCATGTCTACCACGTCGAGTTCAACCCTCCGAAGAAGGAGGGGATCTGCGACGTGGACGGCAGCAAGCTGATCGTGCGCGAGGACGACAAGCCCGAGGTGATCCGCCACCGGCTCGAGGAGTACACGTCGAAGACGGAGCCCCTGATCGCCTACTACGAGGACCGCGGCCTGCTGCACCGGGTGGACGGCGCCCGCCCGCCCGAGGAGGTCGAAGAGGAGATCCAGGCGCAGATCGCGACCCTTCGCCGCGAGGACGAGATCTAGGCTATGGGATGAGATGTACCGCTCGATGATCGTCCGCAAGACGCCGCAGCAGATCGAGGCGATGGCAGCCGCGGGGGAGATCCAGGCGCGCTGCCTGCGGATGCTCCGCTCCAAGGCCCGTCCCGGGGTGACCACCGGCGAGCTCGATCAGGCGGCCGAGCGCTTCATCCGCTCCCAGGGCGGCGTCCCGTCCTTCAAGGGCTACCGGGGCTTCCCCGGCTCGATCTGCACCTCGCCCAATTCGATGGTGGTGCACGGCATCCCGGGGCCGTACAAGCTGAAGCGCGGCGACATCCTCTCGATCGACGTCGGCGTCACCTACGGGGGCTGGGTCGCGGACGCCGCGATCACCGTGCCGATCGGCGAGGCGCCGGCCGAGGCGGAGCCGCTGCTGACCGCGACCCGGGAGGCGCTGTTCGCGGGGATCGAGCAGGCCCGGGCCGGCAACCACCTCAGCGACGTCTCCCACGGGATCCAGACGAGGGTCGATCGCGACGGCCTCTCGATCATCCGCAGCCTGGTCGGGCACGGGATCGGCCGAAACATGCACGAGGACCCCCAGATCCCCAACTTCGGCGACCCGGGCAAGGGCCCCGAGCTCGAGGAGGGGATGGCGCTCGCGATCGAGCCGATGGTGAACGCGGGCGGGCCCGAGGTGCGGATGGGCTCCGACGGCTGGGCCGTCTACTCGCAGGACGACTCGCTCACCGCCCACTTCGAGTTCACCGTCGCGGTCACCGCCGACGGCCCGCGGATCCTGACGCCCTGGCACGAGGACGAGTAGCGGCCCGGCGGCCTCCTCAACTTCCTGTGGGATCGGGCTCGGGCGCCCGGCGGGCGCGGAGCAGCCCGTAGGCGGAAAGGACGAAGGTGGCCACGAGGTAGCCGACGAAGGCGTAGGCGGCCGGCTCGCTCCATTGCAGATCGTCCCCCTCGCGGGCCAGCGCGATCGCCTGGAGCAGGCCGAGGAGACCGAAGGCGGCGAGGTAGGGCGCCACCCGGTTGTTGTCGTTCTCCCAGGCGATCGCGCCCGCGAAGACCCCGAGCGCCAGCACCCAGGCGCCGCAGATCTGGGAGGTGAGCTCGGTCAGCCCCCACGGCCAGAGCCCGGCGAGGCCACCGTCGCCCGCGAACTCCCCGGGCAGCGCGAACATCGCGATCCCGAGCGGGATCAGGACCACCGCCTCGAGGATGAGCAGGGCGCGCACCCAGCCGGCGAGCGGGCTCGTCCGCGGTGGATCGACGCCCGGCTCGCGCAGCTGCCGGCGCATCACCAGCGCCAGCATCGGCGGATAGATCCCGTAGGCGATCACCCAGATGATCCCGATCGGCTTGTCGGTGTGGAACTGGTCGAGGTGGATGAAGGTCGCCGCGGTGACCAGCGGCGCGAAGACGAGGGCCACCGCCATCGAGACCCGGGTCTGCGCCCAGAGCGGGCGGCGGGAGGCGATCAGCGCGAGGGCCGCGCTCGCCCAGTAGCAGCCCCCCAGGAAGACCGCCGTCATCGGCACCGCGATCGTCCAGGCGAAGTACTCGTCGGTCTGGGTCGGAAGGATGAACACCGGGAGGCCGAGGAGGAACCTGGTGACGGGCGCGATGATCGGGGAGCGGGTGCCCGCCGTGGCGAGCCGCCAGTTCCGCTTCCGGTAGCCCTCGGTCGTCTGCTTGTCCTGCTCGGATCCGAGCTTGGCCACGGCTAGCCCTCCGGCTCCAGCGCGAGGCGGCGAAGCGGCTTCGGTGCCCACCAGTTCCGGTCCCCGAGCAGCGCCATCAGCGAGGGCACCAGCATGGCGCGAACGATGAACGAGTCGATCAGCACGGCGGCGGCCAGCCCGAAGCCCGTCTCCTTGATTCCGATCAGCTCGCCGCTGACCAGCGCTCCCATCGCCACCGCGAACAGCAGCGCGGCGGAGGTGATCAATCTGCCCGTGCGCTCCATTCCCAGGGCGACGGCCTCGAGGTTGGACTCACCGCGGTCATGGAGCTCCCGGATGCGGGCGAGGCTGAAGACGCCGTAGTCGGTGGAGAGCCCGAACCCCGCGACCACGACCAGGACCGCGATCGCGATCGAGATCCCGCCCTCACTCTCGAAGCCGAACAGCCCCTCGAGGTTGCCGTCTTGGAAGATCAGCTTCATCAGGCCGAGCGTCGCGCCCAGCGTGAGCACGTTCATCAGCAGCGCCTTCAGCGGCAGCAGCAGCGAGCCGGTCATCGTGAACAGGGCGACCAGGGTGGCGGTGATCAGGATCGCGGCCGCAAGCGGCAGGCTGCCCCCGACGCTCCCCTCCTCGTCGATCTGGCTGGCGGCGAGACCGCCGATCTTGACGCCGGCCTCAGGCGGGGAATCGAGCGCCCGGACCTCGTCGACCAGCACGCGGGTCTCCGGGCTGGCGCGTCCGACCCCGCTGAAGACATCCATCCTGACCACGTTCTCGCCGGCGAGGGCGGGCGGCGAAACCGCATCTACGCCCTCCAGAGCGAGGGCGTCCTCGCGGTACTTCGCGACCCAGGGCGGGGGCGGCGCCTCCGGGTTCTCGGAGACCCACTGGGCGATGATCGGATACTGGGTGTCGATGGGGAAGTCCGCCTCGAGCTGGCGGTCCACGGCTCCGGCCGACTTCTCCTCCGGCAGGAGGCTGGCGTCGTCGGGGACGAACCGAATCCCGAGCGCGGGGAGCGCCAGGGCGATCAGCAGCACCGCGCAGGTGGCGGCGATCGCTCCGGGGTGGCGCATCATCCAGTGCGAGAAGCGGTACCAGCGCCCCTGGGCGTCCGGCCGGGCCGTGGCCTCCGCCGAGCGCTGCAGCCAGGCGGGCGCCAGCGCGTTGACCCGCTCGCCGAGCAGTGCCAGCAGGGCGGGGAGGACGATCAGCGCCGCGACGGCGCAGAGGAGCGCGATCGCGATGCCGCTGATCGCCACCGAGTAGAGGAACTGCTGCGGGAAGACGAGCAGGCTGGCCATCGCGCAGGCGACGGTGATGCCGCTGAAGGTGACCGCCCGCCCGGCGGTCGAGAGGGTGCGCTCTAGCGCCGCCTTCTCGCCCGCGCCGCCGGCCAGCTCCTCTCGATAGCGCGAGAGGATGAACAGGGAGTAGTCGATCGCGAGGCCGAGGCCGAGCGCGGTGACGACGTTGATCGAGAGCACGGTCAGCGGGACGACCTCGTGGATCAGGCGCATCACCGCCAGGGAGCCGACGATGGCGACGCCCCCGAGCACCAGCGGCAGGGCCGCGGCGACCAGGCTTCGGAAGAAGAGCAGCGAGAGCAGCAGCAGCAGCGGGAAGGCGAGGGTCTCGGCGCGGCGCAGGTCCTCCTCCGCCTGGATCGCGATCTGCTCGTCCGCCATCACGACGCCACCCAGCTCGACGTCGTCGCTGTCGGCGAACCGCTCCTCGGCGGCGGGGGCGACGTCCGAGCTCTCCGCGTCGGCTTCCACAAGCCCGACCACGAAGGCGCTCTGGCCGTTCTCGGCGATCCAGGCCGGCTGCGGTGGTCCCCAGGGGGTCAGCACGTCCTCGATCCCCTCGACGCCGCCCAGCTCGTCCGCGACCTGGTTGACGCGACGGTGCCCCTCGGTCGTCCGGGCGGGGGCGTCCACCAGCGCGATCACCGTGCCGTCGGCGCGCACCCCCGTCACCTCCTCGAGGGCGTCGATCGCCCTGGCGCTGTCTGAGCCGGGGTCCTGGAACTCGTAGGGGTCGAGCGCGTCGAAGGCGGTCAGGCCGAGCGGCGCCCCGACCACGACGGCGACCCCGGCGATTGCCAGGATGCGCTTGGGAGCGCGGATCGCCGTTCCCGCCATCCGCAGCGCGAGTGGCCTCCCCCCTTTCTTCCTTGAGCGTTCGGGAGCCAGAGCGCGCGCATCCTATGTCGCCAGGCCGGCCCTGTCATCTGCGACCCCACGTACATCGCCACTGACATCTCGGCCCCGTCCGGGGCCGTGCGTCTAGCCGCGCAGCGGCCGGCCGCGCATCTCCGCCAGCGGCATCGTCGGGTCGGCCCGCACCCGCTCCCTCGCCTCGCGGAAGCGGATCGCCTCGTAGGCGATCAGCACGACCAGCACCCCGGTCACCGCCGCCAGCGCGATCAGGGCATCGACCTCCAGCGCCAGGGGGATCAGGGCCAGCGCCGCCACGGCGGCGGCCGCGCGGTGCTTGTTGAAGGTGCCGACGTTGCGCAGCCGGAAAGCGATGTGGCCGAGCAGGTAGAGCGCAACTCCCCCGCAGAGCGCGATGGCGGGGATCGTCTTCAGCGGCTCGTCCACGGCCAGCTCGGTCTTCTTCAGCCCGAGGGCGAGCAGCACGATGCCGGCGATCATCGGATAGTGCAGGTAGCTGTAGGAGTCGCGGGCGAGCGGCGCCTGCTCCCCCCAGGGGGCCTCGGTGAGGCGGCGCTCGGCCACCAGGGCGACGATGTCGAAGTAGGCCCACCAGAGCGCCGCCACCGCGGCGATCGCCAGCACCGCCGCGATCACCTCGGCGGCGTTGAGCTCGAACCCGGCCCCCGCTCCGATCGCGACGATCGACTCGCCGAGCGCGATGATCACGATCAGACCATGGCGCTCGGCGAAGTGGCCCGGGTGCAGGTGAAAACCCGAGGTTCCCGCCACGTAGGGGGTCCCCCAGTCGATCGCCAGCGCGATGATCCAGACGGCGGCGCGCGCCTCCCCCTCGAGAACCCCCGCGAGGATCAGCAGGGCGGAGCCGAGCAGCAGGCCCGGGGTGATCTTGAGGAACGCTCTCAGGTTGCGCTCGTCCTCGTCGAGGCGGGTGTTCCTGACGTACAACACGAGGTGCATCACCCGGACGAAGAAGTAGGCGCAGCCGAACAGCAGGCCCAGCCCCCCGAACGCCTCGGGAATGCTGAGGGAGACGACCAGCATCGCCGCCATCGCCGCGAACATCGCGAGGCGATTCAGGTTCTCGTTGGGGTCGATCGCATTGGTGAGCCAGCCGTAGCCGGCCCAGGCCCACCAGACCGCGGCGAGGATGAGCAGCCCCTCGCCGAGCCCCTCCCAGGTCGGTTTCTCGGCCATCATCGCCGTCACCTGCGTGAACGAGAGGACGAAGACGAGATCGAAGAAGAGCTCGAGCGGGGTCACCCGCTGCTCGTCCGGCGACGCCGCCACGTTGCTAGGATTACATGGCTGGCCACCCGGCCGGTTTTTCATGCCCGCTGGTCCGACTCCTGGGACCGGTGGGCACTCTCAGTGTCCGATACGAGCCCCCGCGAGGAAGGCATGAAGGTCCGAGCGTCCGTAAAGCCGATCTGCGAGAAGTGCAAGGTGATCCGCCGCGGCGGAGCCGTGCTCGTGATCTGTCCCAACCCCCGGCACAAGCAGAGGCAGGGCTGATGGCGCGGATCGCAGGGGTCAACGTCCCGCTCAACAAGCGGGCCGAGGTCGGCCTCACCTATGTCTTCGGGATCGGCCGCTCGACCGCCAACCAGGTCCTCAAGCAGGCGGGGGTGGACCCGAACACCCTGGTCAAGGACCTGACCGAGGACGAGATCGTCAAGCTGCGCGAGGCGGTCGAGTCCCGCGAGGTCGAGGGAGATCTGCGCCGGGACCGATCGCAGAGCGTGAAGCGGCTGCAGGAGATCGGCTCGTACCGGGGCCTGCGGCACCGTCGCGGCCTGCCGGTGCGCGGCCAGCGCACCAAGACCAATGCCCGGGCCCGCAAGGGCCCGAAGCGGGCGACCATCGTCCAGAGGAAGCGCCCGCCGACCCCCGGATGAGGAGAGAGAGCTAGATGGCACAGCCGAAGAGGCGCCGGCGGGTCCGCAAGAACGTCACCTACGGGCAGGCGCACATCAAGACTTCGTTCAACAACACGATCGTCACCCTGACCGACACCGAGGGCAGCGTGATCGCCTGGGAGTCGGCCGGCAGCGCCGGCTTCAAGGGCTCGCGCAAGTCGACTCCGTTCGCCGCGCAGGTGACCGCCGATGCCGCCGCCAAGAAGGGCATGGAGCACGGCCTCGAGAAGGTCGAGGTCTTCGCCAAGGGCGCCGGCTCGGGTCGCGAGACCGCGATCCGCTCGCTGCAGGCCGCCGGCCTGGACGTGACCACCGTCAAGGACGTCACCCCGCAGGCCCACAACGGCTGCCGCCCCCGGAAGCGGAGGCGTGTCTGATGGCCCGCGACACCGGACCGCAGTGCAAGCAGTGCCGCCGGGAGGGGCAGAAGCTGTTCCTGAAGGGCTCGCGCTGCTTCACCGACAAGTGCGGCGTCGAGCGCCGCTCCTACCCGCCCGGCGAGCACGGCCGGGGCCGGATGCGCCATTCCGAGTACCGCGTGCAGCTCCGCGAGAAGCAGAAGGCCCGCCGCTACTACCAGGTGCTCGAGAAGCAGTTCCGCGGCTACTACGACAAAGCGACCCGCCTACCGGGTGTGACCGGCGAGAACCTGCTGCGGCTGCTGGAGTGCCGGCTCGACAACGTGCTGGTGCGGCTCGGCTTCGCCGGCTCGCGCCGCCAAGCCCGGCAGCTGGTCCGCCACGGTCACTGGACCGTGAACGGCCGGCGGGTCGACATCCCCTCGTACCAGATGAAGCCTGACGACGTGATCGCGATCAAGCAGGGCAGCCCGGCAACCGACGTCGTTCGCGACGCGACCGAGCTGACCTCAGGCGTTCCCGCCTGGCTGCAGGCTGATCACGACGCGCTCACCGCGAAGGTGCTGAGGCTCCCGGAGCGAAGCGAGATCTCAGCGCCCGTCGAGGAGCAGCTCATCGTCGAGCTGTACTCGAAGTAAGTCTCGAAACCCCAACCACAGAAGTAGAGGAACGAATGACCACCCTGCCAGATTTCCAAATCCCGAAGATCTCGGGCGATGAGACCGACGACAACAAGGGCACCTTCACGATCGAGCCGCTCGACAAGGGCTTCGGCTACACCTTCGGCAACAGCCTGCGTCGCGTCCTGCTCTCCTCGCTCGGCGGTGCCGCGATCACCAGCGTCCGGATCGAGGGCGTCGCCCACGAGTTCTCCACGATCCCGGGGCTGAAGGAGGACGTCACCGACCTGGTGCTCAACCTGAAGGACGTGGTGGTGCGCATGCACACCGACGCCGACGAGGTCGAGACCCCGCTGGTGGCGACCGGGCCCGGCCAGGTGAAGGCGAAGGACATCGACCTTCCCGCCGGCGTCGAGATCCTCAACCCCGATGCTCCGATCGCGACCCTCGAGAAGCGGACCAAGCTCGAGATGTACCTGACGATCGGGCGCGGCCGCGGCTACTCGCCGGCCGATGAGAACAAGGCCGAGGAGAAGCCGATCGGGGTGGTGCCGATCGACTCGAACTTCTCGCCGATCCGCCGCGCCGCCTACGCCGTGGACTCGGCACGGGTCGGGCAGCGCACCGACTTCGACAAGCTGACGCTCGAGGTCGAGACCGACGGCTCGATCGAGCCGGGGGCGGCGCTGCGCGACGCGGCCGAGATCCTGATCAAGAGCCTGGCGATCTTCACCACGGCGGATCGCGTCGACGAGCTGCGCGGCGAGGGCGCCGTCGCGGTCGCCGGCGACGGCGCTCCGGCGGCGGAGGCGGCGCCGGTGCCC